>CAZIHC010000077.1:0-9238 GCA_964538605.1 uncultured Herbinix sp.
GCAATAAAAAGATCCTGCAAACTGATTTCTTCATAATAATCCTGAGAGAAATTATTATTGCTCATACCCAACTCCTGTCATTCAAATTAGTAGCAATTTATTCTAATTAATAAATTATATCATCCGTATTTAAATATATCAACAAACTATTATTCCCTCAATAATGAAAAATATCTATTACAGTTGTTTCTTCTTTAGACGAAATTTTGCTTTGTCTGTAACCTTTACTTCTTGAATCTCATTTTTTACTTTTATCGGAGATGATCTGTCTTCAAGAAAAATAAGCGTATCTCCATCTATTTTAAAAACATATTTTTCATTACCATCATATGTTGTCATTGTTAATATATCATCTTCTATTGAATAGTTTCCAACCGATAAATGACTGCTTAAAAAATCAAATGTGAATGATATTTGATTTTTACTGATTCTGACATATGGTGTTATACCTGATTCTGTATCTGTTTCCATATAATAAGTTCCATATCTTACAGTTTTTGAAACATAATTAATCAGATACCATGATAAAAAAAGAATACATAAAACTGCAATAATGACAAATATATTTCTCTTTTTTTTCATATGAAACATCCTCCTTAATTCAATTATATCAAATTAAACTAAGTAGTGTTATATATGTTTCGAAAAACGTAATATCCAATAAATATCGGATATATACTGGATAAGTAATTTTGCTACAATATATGTAAATAGTATATAATATTTTTTGATAATTTCATAGACCCTAAAACTCGAAATTCCGGGTTAAAAGTATAAACAGGCCATCCCCATCAATGGTTGTATAATTTATACACCTTACTTTATTTCAAATATATGTTATACTATATAATAAGACATCTGTGAGTTTTATCTTGACAGGATGTATCGGGGGATTATATGGCACTTACTATTATAATTATGGGTTTTTTTTCTATTGTTCTTGCCCTTCGTGTTCTCAAGAACAAATATAACCTGCTTTTTATTATGATGGTTATAGGTATGACAATATCTCTTTTTACCATTATTTCCGAGATTTACAGAAGCAGCAACTATTTGCTTCCTTCTTCCTTCGTATATCGCGGAATTGAGTATAATCTTTTTTTGCTTTTTACCGGTCTGTCAAAAATATCCCTTTCTAATCTCCAAATAATCCGAAACATCGGAATCATTACTTATCTGACAGCAATAATGCTTTTTGCCAATACATTTAACAAAAACGTTCTTACAAAAAATCAAAAAATTAAACCGGTTCTTCAAATTCTTCAATATACCATACTGGTAAGTTACATTATAATATATTTTATCTTTTACCATCCGGATACGGCATTTTCCATATACCTGATTGATAATAAGCTAAAAAACCAGGGAAATCATGAACTATGGGAAAGCTTTATCATTAATCTTGATAATGTCATGAATGTTATAGCATTTCTTTATATGCTATATCCTATTGGATTACTTATAAGGAATTTTTTCAAAAATAAAATATCTTTTTTTTCGGAGCAGTTGATAGGCCTGGCAGCCAGTTTATCTCTCATAAACACAATATTTTATTTCATTTTTTTACCGGAACATTCCGAACCTCGGTCCATGACGTATTCCAATACGCTTTCTGGCGGTATAAACTGGAGGTCATTGTTCCCAGATACTACGCCACTGTCCTTCCGATGCTGGCATTTGTAATATTGTTTGTTATTTTGTTTATTACATATAAATTTAAAACGAACATTATGTTTAACTGGTTCAAAGAAAGAGCCATTAAAAAAAGTCTGACCATGTTGAACAACAATCTGAAAGATGTTTTGCATTCGGATAAAAATATTATGTTTAATATAAAGATATTGTCCGAAAAAGCACTGGCCTGCTACGGAACCCCGGAAGGCAAGGCCCAGCTTGAAAAAATCCTGTCTTTATCAAACAACCATATGGAATCCATTGCGAAAGCCTTAAACAACATAAAGGATTTAAAAGTAAGTACCATTCACAACAATTTGATAGATGCGTTAGAATCTGCCTTAGATGAAGCAAATATACCGGACAATATTGAAATTACCAAAATCTATCACGATACAGAAGTATACGGCAATTTTGACATGTATCACATGAAACAGGCCTTTATTAACCTGATTACCAATTCACTGGATGCCATATACTCCAAAAATGTTGAAAAAGGAATAATCCAAATAACCGTTAACTCAAGTATTGACTGGATATATCTTTCAATCCGTGACAACGGCTGCGGTATTCCCAGAAAATATATCAAAAAAATATTTAATCCCTATTTTTCCACAAAGTCAAAGCAGAATAACTGGGGTATAGGTTTATCATATGTATTCAGGGTGATTACCGCCCATTACGGTCATATGAGGATAAAGAGCAAAAAAGACGAATATACAAATGTAGAAATACTTTTACCAAGAAGTAAATCTTTTGGAGGTTAATATGGAGAAGATTAAGCTGCTCATCGTAGATGATATGGAAGACATTCGCGAATATTTCAAGATGATACTTTCAAGAGAGCCTGATATCGAAGTAATAGGTCTTGCAACATCGGGTATTGAAGCCATTCAAAAAGCAAAGGAGTTAAAACCGGATGTCATACTTATGGATATCCAGATGGAAACAAGAACTGCCGGGATAGATGCTACCTTAATAATTAAGAATAATAATCCGGACACCAAGATAATTATTTTGACAATTCATGAAGAGGATGAATATATATTCCAGGCATATTGTGCCGGTGTTATGGATTATATTGTAAAGACCGATTCGATCTCACAGATTTTGAACTCCATTCGTACCGTATATGCGAATAAGCTGATGCTCCGCCCAGGAGTGGCAAATAAAATAATCGAAGAATTTACCAGGCTTAAAACCCAACAATCCAGCTTAATATATGTTCTAAATATCCTGTCCAAACTGACCAACAGTGAATATGAAATCCTCAAATCATTCTATGAAGGAGGTACATACAAGTCCATAGCCGAAGAAAGATACGTATCCATAGCGACCATAAAGAGCCAGGTAAACAGTATACTTAAAAAATTTGAAATGAAAAGCATGAAGGATGTTATAAAGCTTCTAAAGCAGATTAACTTCTCAGAGTTTCTGAACAGGACTGTAATATAATTATTTAATATAAGTAAAAAGTATATTTAAAATACCGGATAAAAAATAATCGGCAAGTAACAGCTTCTGAAATTCTACAGCAATAATATAAAGGCTACAGGTATACAGATAAGCAAATTGATATGCTCCCTTCAAGGTAAACAAGCAAAAACTTGTTACTTTGAAGGGAGCATATCACATTCGGATTGAAAATTCATCCGTATACTCTTTTATTTACAGCATGGTATTGATCTGTCTTCCTTCAAGCCATGCATATATATTTTCAAAAGCTATTTTTGCCCTTCTTATCATGGATTCTTCGGTAGCATATGCAACGTGCGGGGTTAACAGGGTATTGTCTGTTGTTACAAGCACATGATCCGTAGGCAAAGGAGGCTCAATTTCAAACACATCTATGGCAGCACCTTTAAGTTTTCTCTCCTTTAATACTAAAGCGGTCGCTTCAATATCAATAACCGGACCTCTCGCACAGTTAATAAGAAGAGCAGTCGGCTTCATCATAGCCAGTCTTTCCTTATTGATTAAGTTTTTAGTTTCTTCCATCAATGGAACATGAAGAGTAACTATATCGCTTTCCTTTAAAAGTTCTTCCAGGGTTACATACTTAATCCCCAAAGCTTCTGCTTCTTTTCTTACAGTTACATCATAACCCAGCAGCCTGCAGCCGAATGCTTTAAGAAGTTCTGCAACTTTCAGGCCGATTTTTCCTGTTCCTACTATACCGACGGTCTTACCGGCCAGCTCCGATCCCATCAGGCCTTCAGAAGCCATGGTCTTGCCCTGTCTTACGGCAACATTGCATTCCACAATATTACGAAGTTTGCTTATAATCATGCCGATAACCAGCTCAGCCACGGCCTGGTCGCTGTATCCGGCGCTGTTTGATATTTTTATGCCCTTATTTATACATGCATTTTTATCAATATGGTCTATTCCGGTAAAGGCCACGGATATAAATTTCAGCTTGTCTGCCGCTTCAATAACTTCCCCGGGCAAAGGATTATTGGCTATAATAATGGCATCCGCCCCTTGTACTCTTCTTTTTAATTCATTAACATCTTTGGTTACGTTATCATATATCACAAGCTCGTGGTTTTGCTCCTTAATGGGCCGTGATAACTCATCAATAATTTCACTGCTTACGTTTAACGGTTCCAGCAATGCAATCTTCATATGTCTCCCTCCATTAATCCTTAAAATTAATAATTATATATTTGACATTGACAAATAACCATTATCATTCAAATACCGGTTTTATACTTTCTGAAAATAATATTTTATAATTTATAAAAATACAGGATTAAACTGCCCTTATAAATCCATATGATTTATAACCGTATTAATTATTAAACGACGCTTCAAACCATATAAACCGATACATCCGTTATCAGAAAGGCAGATCCACACCCTGCTCTTTTAACACAGCCTGAAGTTTTTTAACATCAATATGCTTAGGAGATATGTCCTCTGTGCAGGCAATTCCTGCTGCAGCTCCGGCAGCCTGTCCCGTAAGCATGCAGGCTGAAATTCCTCTTATGCTGCTTTCTGCTACATGATCGGTACTGATACACCTTCCTGCTACCAGCAGATTATCAATATCTACAGGCAGCAAACACCGGTACGGGATAGTATAACTTCTGTCATCGGTAATAGGCTCATAGATATGGCCTTTATATCCGCCGCCTTCAAGCTTTCCGTCACCGTCCATATTCCCGTCCGGAGAAAGCATATCATAAAACCTCGGATAAACGGCAATGGCATCGTCAAATACTTTCTGAGCTTCAATGTCGTCTTTGGTAAGCTTATATAAGCCCTTTATTCTTCTGCTGTCCCGGAAACCGATTTCCGGAGCTATGGACGCTATCTCAATATTTTCAAACTCTTTATAATTTTTCTTCGCATACTCATAAAATTCCATAATATATTGCCTGCACTTTATTTCCCCTTGAGTAAGCCCGTCAATATCCGTTGGATCAATCATATATTCGCATGGATAATTTACGTAAGACACCATGCCTGCCGGTGTCAGACGGCCGAAAGGCAAATCCTGGCGCTTGCAGGTAAGTCCGGTTTTCCCTGCCCTATAATCATCATGAAATTTCTTTCCTATTCTTTTAAGCCCGTCACCGTTTTCAGTAAGGGCTTTTACATCGGCTCCGACAATCCTGAAATTTAAAGTACCGGGCTGACAATAACCGTCCTTATCCCTTCCTTGTTCAAAAGGAACACCGGCACTGTATGCCACGTCACCGTCTCCGGTACAGTCTATAACTACCTTGGCTTTTACGGCTACCGGACCTTTTTTGCTTTGTATTATTACACACTCAATATTGCCGTCTTTTACAATTACGTCATTAACAAAGGAATGAAATTTTATATCCACTCCTTCGCCAAGTAAAAATTCATCCAAAAATACCTTAAGATATTCGCTGCTGAACCGATGGGGTGAATTTTCTCTTATATCATGGGAATTGCCGAATCTGGCCCTGTATTTTTTTTCAATTTCCGCATATATTCCGCTAGCTTTAAAATTGGTTCCGTGAAGGAAGTGATTACAGGTTTCCACATAACATCCCGTAATATTACCTCCGAGAAAGCCCCTCTTTTCAAGCAGCATCACACTTTTGCCGCTTCTTGCCCCGGCAACTGCAGCACCGATTCCCGCAGGGCCTCCTCCAACAACCAGGATATCCACTTCTTTTTTTACTTCTATATCTTTTGCCTTAATTGTATATTTCATAGGTTATCCTCCAATACACTATTTATCCCTCTTAAAATTACTGATTATGTCGGCAGGTTGTCTGTACTCGTCCTGTACTGTTTTGGGAAGCTTATTAAATGCTTCATTGTATCGATTGTCCAGGTCTTCAAGAACTTCTTCCACGGTCATATCATCATAGACTCCTGCAAAAATATCTGAAATAGTCTGTCTGTACAATGTTCCGTCAACCCTTATTATGTTTTCCGGTGTAGGAAGCATAAGCACCTTGTCAGGTATATTGGCAAAGTCGGAGAAGCCCTTTAATGCCGGTTTACTCTTTGCCATATCTATTGCTTCCTGCCGGAATGGTATATATAAGGACTGAGAATACATCTGGGCTGCATTCTCATCGGAATAGAAAAACTTTAATACTTCCATGGTTTTCTTTGGTTTATCGTAAGCCGCAACACTGATCCCAAGCAAAGAGGTAGCATCCGCAAACTCTTTATATGCCGGTTCGTCTTCTGTAAAAGAAGGGACCGGTATTACAGACCAATTAATATTTGCGGGAAACTGATCGTTATAAACACTGGTATCAAAACTGGCCCCGGGAATCATGCCTACCCTTCCTTCGGCAAACTGGGCTCTTGCGGCATCCGCATCCAGATTTTCAAAACCGGGGAAGACGCTGTTATCGTCAATCATTCCTTTTACCGCCTTAATAACCGGGGCAAAAGCGGAAAAATCAAATTCCATTGTTTCATAGTTAAAGCCCACATGGCCTACATTTACACCGTTAGGTCTGATCAGATAGGTGCTTATCATCCAGTCTGACTTAAGACCTAGTATCCAGCCATACGCTTTACCGTCATTTGCTTCGGTTATCCGTCTGGCTACATCCCTGACCTCATCCCAGGTTTTCGGGTAATGATCTATTCCTGCTTTTTTAAATAAATCTTCGTTTATGATAAATTTGTATGTAGTCAAATTATACGGCAGGGTATATACCTTTCCGTCAAAAATATGCTGATTATTGATAAGATAATTGTCGTAGCTTTCCGCCAGTTCCTGACCTCCGGGAAGATCTGTAATGGGTACCATATAACCCGAGTTTATGAAATCAGGAACCAAAACCATGGTAGGCCTGAATAACTCCGGTGCGTTTCCTGCAGCCATAGCCTCTTTTATGACTTCCTGATATTCCGAACCGAATACCGTATATTCAATCTCAATGCCCAATTCTCTTCCTGTCGTCCTGTTGAATTCTTCAATCTGCTTAAGCCTTAGTTCCTTCTCATGAGCATTATCGGACCATATACGGATCTTTTCAGTGGTAACCTTCTTTGATTGGTTGGTACTTTCCTTATCGCCATAAAGAGGAGTGCCTGTATCTTTACCTGCACAGCCTGCAAGGCCGGATACTAAACATAGTAAAACCGTTAATATAAATATCCTCACACCGGTGTTTTTCATCTTGCCCTCCTACCACTTTATAAAAATGCCTGTATCAGTATCTCCGTAATTTTAATTATTAACGGAACGGTAACAATCGACAAAAGAGTCGTAACCGCAAATATTTCTGCAGCAAGTACCGAATTTTTATTAAATTTAATGGCAAATAACGTCCCAATGGCAGCCGTAGGTACTGCTGACATTAAAATGGCTGTAATTTTAACAGTTTCGCTAATAGGAAGCCAGAAAAACATCATGACTGAAATTAAGGGTATAACCAATAATCTTATAAAGCTTACATAATATATTCTTAAATTTTTGGTAAATAATTTTACAATATTAGATTTTCCGATGGTTACTCCCGCAATCAGCATGGCAAAAGGCGTATTCAGGTTTGCTATATGGCCTAATGCCTGGTATACAACATTCGGGACCCTGATCTGAAAGATAAAGCACAATAGCCCTATTGCAATCCCTATAATTGTAGGATTTATCAGCTTTTTAAAAAAGTCCTTAATATTCAGATTCTTGTCCCCGGACATCATCATTACTCCATGGGTCCATGAAAAAATATGGAAAATAGTAAATGCTGCGGTAACATAAAATACTCCTTCGCTCCCGAAAATCCCGTTTACCAAAGGTATTCCCATAAATCCTACATTGGCATATATGGCCGCAAAACGTTCAACTTCCGCATCTTCCGCATCAACGTATTTTTTTATACGGATTTTGTCCAGTACAACAACTTGCTTTCTTTTTTTCCTTATCAGGATATAAGAAACAAGAATACCTACAATATGTACCGCTAAAGCCATCAGTAATGAAATAAGCAAACCCTCAAGGAGTTCCTTACTGAAATCTCTTTGGTAAGATACAAAAATCACTATGGGATTTACCAGCATCAATAATATATTGGACAACTTACTGTTGGTAGTATCGTCAATCAGTTTGGTTTTGTAGCAAATTACACCGATTAGAATTATTATAAATATGATCAGAATTTGATTTACCAGTATACCTGAAAATGACATAAAACACTCCTGTTTACCTTATAGTATTAATTGGATTTCCTTGAATAAAAGCCTTAAGATTTTCCACCACTATGGACATAAGCCTTTGCCTGGTTTCCTTCGGCGCCCAGGCTATATGGGGTGTAATAATTATATTAGGTGCTGAAAGCAGCGGATTGTCCTCTTTTATCGGTTCTGCAGACACTACATCAACCGCAGCTCCTGCCACTTTTCCGCTTATTAATGCATCCCTCAAATCTTCTTCTGCAATAAGGGGGCCTCTGGCAGTATTTATAATCAGTACCCCGTCTTTCATTTTGCTTATAGAGTCTTTGTTTATTATGCCCTTGGTTTCGGGGAATAAGGGACAATGCAGGGATATGACATCGGATTCTCTAAGAAGTTCTTCAAAAGAAACCTGCTTACCTATATCCTTAATGTCTTCCTCCTTTATGGGGCTGCGGTTATAGGCAAGAATATTCATACCGAGGGCTTTTGCAATTCTTGCCGTCCCCTGCCCGATCTTTCCGTAACCTATAATCCCCATAGTTTTTCCCGCAAGTTCGATTAAAGGATATTTCCAATAGCAAAAGTCCGGAGAACTTGACCAGTCACCGTTTCTAACCGAAGCCCAATGCTCTCCGATATGATGGCATAATTCCAATAACAGGGCTATGGTAAACTGGCTTACGGCATCGGTCCCGTATGCCGGAACATTGGTTACTACTATATTCCTTTTATTCGCAGCCGCCACATCAACCACGTTGTAGCCGGTGGCCAATACGCCTATATACTTTACTTTCGGACACATTGACAGGATTTCGTCCGTTATTACTGTTTTATTGGTAAACACAATTTCCGCATCTTTCATTCTTTCCACAACAAGATCCTGGGGAGTCCTGTCGTAAACCGTTAAGTCCCCCAGCTTTTCAAGCTCTTCCCAGCT
>CAZIHC010000078.1:0-9164 GCA_964538605.1 uncultured Herbinix sp.
CTTAAGGAGATAGACAGGCCGATAAGTTACGTTATCGTAAACGAAGCGGGAGCATCAGTCTATTCGGCAAGCAAGCTTGCCTCAGAGGAATTTCCTGAATTTGATGTAGGTCAAAGAAGTGCTGTATCCATAGCAAGAAGACTGCAGGACCCTTTGGCCGAGCTTGTTAAGATTGACCCTAAGTCCATAGGGGTGGGGCAATATCAGCACGATATGGATCAAAAGAAGCTAAGCGAAGCATTGGCAGGCGTCGTGGAAGACTGCGTAAATAAAGTTGGGGTTGACCTTAATACCGCATCCGTATCCCTGCTTGAATATGTTTCGGGAATCAGCAAAGCTGTGGCTAAAAATATCGTTGCATATCGGGAAGCAAACGGACCGTTTAAAAACAGAAACGATCTGCTTAAGGTACCTAAACTCGGACCCAAGATTTTTGAGCAATGTGCGGGCTTTCTTCGAATCCGTGACGGTGAAAATCCCCTGGATGCTACCGGTGTACATCCGGAATCTTATGAAGCTACAAAAGCTTTGCTTAATAAGCTTGGATTAACCTTGGAGGATATAAAAAATATTCAGGCCCAGGCGGCAGCGGCTAAAGCAAACCCGGCCGGTATGCGCAAGAAAACCGCAAAGAAGCAAAATCTGGTCGTAAAATCCGATAACACTGAAGTTGCAAAAGCCTTGGCAGCGGCTGTAAAAAATGAAACGGTATCTGAGGATACGAAGACCGGTACGGACATGACTGAATATAGTTCATCCTTATTAAGTGACAGAATAAAGGATATTAATAAACTGGCGAATGAGCTTGGCATAGGGGAAATAACCTTAAGCGATATAATAAAAGAACTGGAAAAACCGGGCAGGGATCCGAGAGACGAAATGCCAAAGCCTATTCTTAGGACTGATGTTCTGGAGATATCCGACCTTAAGGAAGGAATGATATTAAAAGGGACGGTAAGAAATGTCATAGATTTTGGCGCCTTTGTCGATATAGGAGTTCATCAGGACGGCCTGGTTCATATTTCACAGCTTACAAACAAGAAATTCGTAAAGCATCCTTTGGAAGTAGTCAATGTCGGAGATATAGTGGATGTCAAGGTAATCGGTGTAGATGTGGCCAAAAACAGGATTCAGCTTTCTATGATATTATAAGCTGAGGCCAATCCGTGTTTTTATGATATTGTAAACTGCCTGTTTCTTGCGGGGTATGAGATGAAAACGGTAGATTTTTTGATACTGGCAACAGGAATATTTTCCTTAATTTACTACGGGATAATAATATGCTATGCCGGAATCGGGGCTGCATTTTCCCGGTTCTGGCTTTTAGCCGGCATATCCTGCGTAATATTATTTATATCTATAAGATATATGAGAATAAGAAATATAACCTTGCCTTGGCCGGCCCGGTATGGATTTATCGGTATTGTTTTAGCCGGGATATGCACTATCCTCTTTATTGAGGGATTGATTATATTTCATGCAGGTAAGAAAGCAGGGCCTGATGCGGAATATTTAATTGTTTTGGGAGCCCGGATAAGGGGGACAAAAATTACGCGAAGCCTGTACATGCGGCTTAAAACGGCGGAGGTATATCTTAAGGATAATCAGAAAACTCTGGTGATTGTGTCCGGCGGACAGGGGCCGGGGGAAGATATATCTGAAGCAGAGGTAATGAAGAAATTTTTGCTGGAAAACGGTATAGAGGAAAAGAGAATTTTGACAGAAGATAAATCAAAAAATACCCTTGAAAACATTTTATACAGTAAAAAATTAATAAGCAGGGATGATGCCAGGGTTGTTGTGGTTACCAACGGTTTTCATATTTTTCGTTCACTTGGTATAGCAAAAAAGCAGGGATTAAAAAATGTTCAGGGTCTTTCGGCTCCATGTGACAGGATTCTTTTAGTAAACTATTATATACGAGAAGCCTTCGGTGTTATAAAAGATTTTTTTTACGAAAATATGTGACAACCGCGTGTAAATACCGGTTTGGGTATGTTTATCGGTTTTTTGCAATTAACTTTTGATTCGGGTGTTTTATGCACATCGTACAAAAACTGTATTTTATAGAAACAGTATTTGTAAAGTTATGGGATTGACAATATAAAAACTGTGATATATTATATAATGGAAAAACAGAATAAAGGCAAATCTTCGGGGCAGGGTGAAATTCCCGACCGGCGGTATAGTCCGCGAATCACAGTAAATACGTTTACTGTGACCGATTTGGTGAAATTCCAAAACCGACAGTAAAGTCTGGATGAGAGAAGAACAATAGGCTTGGTTTGTAACAGGCCCCGATATTATTATCGGGGCTTAATTTTTACCTTATTCGGCCTATTAAACCGGGATTTCCTTTATAAAAAAAGGAGAGGTAAAATGAAAGCAAATATGAATCCGAATAAGAATCAGAAAACGGCCGGGGTCTTGTCTATAGAGTCCCTGACCATTATGGCCATGCTCGGCGGAATTTCTGTTGTACTTATGCTGCTTGATTTTCCGCTGTGGTTTGCTCCGCCTTTTTATAAGCTTGATTTTAGCGAGGTCCCGGTACTTATAGGAGCTTTTGCCCTGGGACCGGCAGCAGGCATTATTATTGAGATGATAAAGATACTTTTGAATTTTGTCATTAATTTTACGGATACTGCCGGAGTAGGGGAAATGGCCAACTTTCTTATAGGCTGTTCCATGGTGGTACCTGCAGCCCTTATATATCACAGAAATAAAAAATTAAAGTCGGCGATAATAGGGTTAATTGCGGGAACATTGTGCATGGTTGTCTTAGGCAGCTTTATGAATGCCTTTATCCTTATTCCGACTTACGCTTATTTCTTTAAAATGCCTTTAGACACCATCATTGAAATGGGAACAAAGATAAATTCTTCTATAAGAAATATGTCATCTTTTATTTTCTATGCAGTAGTACCGTTTAACCTTTTTAAAGGAACGGCGGTATCGCTCATAACCCTTTTGTTATATAAAAGACTAAGCAGAATTATAAAGGCCGTTACAGGCATGTGATAGAAATTATAAGATGATTGAATACGGAATTAACTAAGGCTGCCGCAAGTTTAATTTACGGCAGTCTTATAAATTTTGCGTATTAATTTTATAGAGAGTACAGGTAAAATTAATTACAATTAAGTGTATGCCAATGGGCAAAAGAGTACATGTTTTATTTTTTGTCTTAAGAAGTATTCGGTCAGATTATGCAAGAAAATAGAGGCATGGGTATTTGTTTATTTTTTTTGTTTTTTTTGCTATAATTGTCTTGCAAAAATTTGAAGAAATGATTATAACATACATGATACATGTTTAATTTTTTTTAAGGATTACGTTTGTTAATTGATGCTGGTTCAAATGAGGGAAATTATGATTATTGAGAGTTTTAGTCCTGAAGACACCTATAAAATCGGATATGAAATGGGTTATAAAGCAAAAAGGGGACAGGTTTATTGTTTAAACGGTGATTTGGGAGTCGGCAAAACCGTTTTCACCCAGGGCTTTGCAAAAGGACTGGGCGTAGATGAGCCCGTTAACAGCCCTACTTTTACTATTGTCCAGGAATATAAGGGGAAGGATATGCCTTTTTATCATTTTGATGTTTACCGTATAGGCGATATCTGGGAAATGGAAGAGATAGGATATGAAGAATATTTTTACGGTGACGGTGTCTGTCTCATAGAGTGGGCGGGACAAATAGAAGAAATATTGCCTAAAAACAGGATAATTATAAATATAAAAAAGAATCTGCAAAAAGGTTATGATTACAGAGAAATAGAAATTATAAACACAATTTAAACCTTATGAGAATTTAAAAGGAGAAATATTATGATAATACTGGCACTGGACAGTTCCGGACTGGTTGCATCCGTAGCGGTGGCATCGGAAGAGGCGATACTGGCCGAATATACATTCAATTTTAAAAAAACCCATTCACAGACATTACTTCCAATGCTTGATGAAGTGGTTCGAATGTTGGATTTGGATTTATCCGATATAGATGCTATAGCAGTAACGGCGGGACCCGGTTCTTTTACGGGCCTCAGGATTGGTTCGGCAACAGCCAAAGGTTTAGGCTTTGCTTTGAATAAACCGATTGTTTCCGTACCGACTTTGGACTGTATGGCTTATAATTTATACGGCACGGACATGATGATTTGTCCCATGATGGATGCCCGAAGAGATCAGGTATATACCGGCCTGTATGAATTTGAAAACAACGAATTTAAGGTCATTACCCCTCAAAAGGCTGTAAGTATTGATGAAATAATTGAGGAAGTTAACGGTATCGGACGAAAGACGGTATTTCTGGGGGACGGAGTACCTGTTCATAAAGATAAAATCATAAAGCAAATTAACACAGAGTATGTATTTGCGCCGGTCCATATGAACCGGCAAAGAGCCGGAAGCTTAGCCGCTTTAGGTATTGAATATTTTAAAGCCAGACGTGTTGAATCGGCCGCAGACCACCAGCCGGTATATCTGAGAATGAGCCAAGCCGAAAGAGAACGGGCAGAGCGGCTTAAACGGGAAAATGTGAATATAACCGATAACATATAACTAAGGAGTCCAATGGGATGTTGTTCAGAAAGATGGAAGAAAGCGATTTGGATGAAGTATGTGCAATTGAGAGGGATGCTTTCTCCGAACCGTGGAGCAAAGCAGCCTTTATTGAATCTCTGTCCGGAGATAATAACCATTTTTTTGTAGTAGACATAGAAGGTACTATAGCAGGATATTGCGGTTATTATGAAGCTGCCGGGGAAGGCTATATATGCAATGTTGCGGTAAGTGCAAATTTCAGAAGGCAAGGTATAGGATATAAGATGCTGCAAGGACTTATAAGGCATGCGCAGGACAGGGGAGTATACTCTTTGACCCTGGAGGTAAGAAAATCCAACCTTCCGGCCATAAATTTATATAAAAAGCTGGGATTTATCGAAGCAGGTATAAGAAAGGATTTTTATACCAGGCCTACGGAGGATGCCGTTATCATGTGGAGGAACGAAATACATTAATTCCCACTGTAAATATAAGTATGTTGCGTTTATAATGTAATAAGATACGGGTAGGGCCGTCTATATTTCAGGAGGGATAAGTGGTGAAAAGAGCAGCAGGCAACAAAAATGAGGACATGCAGATCTACTGCAACGCATGCGGAAAAAAGCTCAAAGTCGAAAACGGAATATTAAAAGAGGATGCTTTTGAGGCGGTTAAAGAGTGGGGATATTTTTCCGAATGGGATACTCAGGTTCATCGATTTAATCTGTGTGAGAAGTGTTATAAGAAAATTACCGGTGAATTTAAAATTCCCGTTGAGGTAAAAAATAAAATAGAAATTTTGTAAATAAAAGGAAGACGGCATAATATGCCCGTCTTCCTTTTTTAGGTATATTGAAAATAAGCATTATGGCACTTATATGATTTCGCAGAATGTGGTAAAATGATATTGTAGCCTATACTACTTTATAGTAGAATTTATATACTGATATGACATGAAAGGTACGAAATATAATGTTGGATGTATGCTTATTGGGAACAAGCGGAATGATGCCGTTGCCCGGAAGATGGCTGACGGCACTTATGACAAGATTTAACGGAAGCAGCTTGCTTATTGATTGCGGGGAAGGAACTCAAATAGCTATCAAAGAAAAGGGGTGGAGTGTCCATTCGATAGATATTATCTGTATAACTCATTTTCACGGAGATCATATAAGCGGTCTTCCCGGTTTGCTACTATCGATGGGCAATTCTGACCGGACGGAACCGGTGTACATGGTGGGGCCGGCGGGCCTTAAAAAAGTTGTTGATTGTCTTAGGGTTATAGCACCTGAACTCCCATATGAGCTTAAATTTATTGAATTAAACGAACCTGAACTTGAAATGGAGTTATGTGGCTATACAATTCGGGCGTTTCAGGTTAATCACAATATCCCATGTTACGGTTACAGTTTAATTATAAAAAGGGGCGGAAAATTTTATCCCGAAAAGGCTAAAGAGAACAATATACCTATAAAATATTGGAATTTGCTTCAAAAAGGCGAAATCGTAGAGGATGATGGCAAAATATATACTCCCGATATGGTTCTCGGACCCGAAAGAAAAGGAATCAAACTTACCTATTGCACAGATTCCAGACCGACAAAATCTATTATAGAGAATGCCAAAAATGCCGATTTATTTATATGTGAAGGTATGTACGGAGAAAAAGACAAAGATATCAAGGCAAAAGAGTATAAGCATATGACATTTTGCGAAGCTGCTAAAATAGCGAAAAAGGCCCAGGTTAAAGAGTTGTGGCTTACCCATTACAGTCCGTCTCTAATAAGGCCTGAAGACTTTATAAACGAAGCAAAAAGGATTTTCCCCAATACTAAAGCAGGAAGGGACAGAAAAAGCGTTACTCTGAAATTTGAGGATGGCGGGGAGGATTAATATTTAAAAAGCGTTCAGTATTTAAAAGCCGGAGGTGCAATTATGAAAAGAGCAAAAAAACCTTTAGCCAATATATTTACCTTAATATCGCTTGCTGCAGTTATAGTAGTGCTGTTTATCGTAAATCAGTCACAAAAAGCAAACAAGCAAAAAGAAACCTCAATGGAAAAACTTACTGAAGTGCAAAAGATTCTGAATATGAATTTGGAGAATGATTATCCTAAAACCCCCAGGGAAGTGGTTAAGCTTCATGGAGATATGACCAGGCTTTTGTATTCGGGCATCGAAGATGAGGAAATAAAAGATCTTGCGGTGAAAATCAGAGAGTTGTGTGACGAAGAATTTTTGGAACTTAATCCGATTGATCAATATCTGACGGATTTATATTCTGATATATCTTTATGGCGTAAGGTTGACCGAAGGATAGAAAGTAATTTTGTTGTTAATGAGGAAAAGGAAGAAAGTTATAAAAAGGACGGTAAGGAATATGCTACGGCTTATGTTTCCTTTACCATAACAGAAAAGGTAAAGACATCGGAACTTAGAAAATATCTGTTGAGAAAAGACAAAGATAATAAATGGAAAATTCTTGGGTGGGAATATATACCTGACAATTCAAAGTAGTTATTAGACCGATCAATTATTATGACGAAAAGAGGAAGTTATGAAAAGCGATGTAAATATTTTGGCAATAGAAACCTCCTGTGACGAAACAGCTGCCGCAGTAGTCAGAAACGGACGGGAGGTACTTTCTAATATAATATCATCCCAAATTGAAATTCATAAAATATACGGTGGGGTTGTACCCGAGATTGCATCAAGAAGACATATTGAAAAAATTAATCAGGTTATCGATGAAGCACTTAAAGAAGCGAATATTACCTTGAATGATATAGATGCGATAGGAGTTACCTACGGCCCCGGATTGGTGGGGGCGCTTTTGGTCGGAGTTGCAACAGCTAAGGCTATAAGTTATGCAACAAAGAAACCCTTAATAGGTGTACATCATATCGAAGGTCATGTATCCGCCAATTACATTGAAAACAAAGAACTTAAACCTCCTTTTTTATGCCTTATTGTGTCGGGAGGACATACTCATCTGGTATTGGTTAAGGATTACGGAGAATATGAAGTGATAGGAAAGACCAGGGATGATGCTGCTGGAGAAGCTTATGACAAAGTGGCCAGGGCGATAGGACTGGGTTATCCCGGAGGCCCAAAGATAGACAAGCTGGCTAAGGAGGGAAATAGCCGGGCTATAGCCTTTCCCAGGGCTCATATAGAAGGAGCCCCTTATGATTTTAGCTTCAGCGGGTTAAAGTCTGCCGTTCTGAATTATTTAAATTCCTGTGAAATGAAACATGAAGAAATAAACAAGGCAGATGTGGCCGCAGCTTTCCAGGATGCCGTAGTTGACGTACTTGTATCAAAAACCATCCAGGCTGCAAAAGATTATGGTATGAAAAAGGTTGCCATTGCAGGGGGAGTGGCTGCAAATTCGGCTCTGCAAAAAACCATGGAAGCAGCCTGCATAGAGCATGGACTTGAATTTTACCATCCATCGCAGATATTCTGTACAGATAACGCTGCCATGATCGGCTCTGCAGCCTATTACGAATATTTAAAAGGCAGGTTGAGTGGCCTTGACCTGAATGCCGTTCCGAATCTTAGAATAGGGGAGCGGTAAAAGAAATTAATTGTTTTAATTTATTTAAGCAAATGCAATTAATTTTAATTAACCATAACAGGTTTTCGTGCAATAATAGCGGAATAATGAGTAAAACCGGACAAGGGTTGTAAGGTATATAGCGGAGAATGATGAAAATGCAAAAGTCGCACAAATATAATGATATGCATAAAACGGATGCCGGTTATTTGGGAAAAGATGATGCGCAAGATTTAAAAAAACATGTTACCGCAATTATCCTGGCAGCCGGACAGGGTAAGAGGATGAATATGCCGGTAGCAAAGCAATTTATTATGCTTGAAGAAAAGCCGGTAATCTATTATTCTGTCAAAGCGTTTGAAGAAAGCTGTGTTGACGATATTATTCTGATTTGCGGACAAGGGCAGGTCAGTTACTGTAAAGATCATATATTAAAATCTTATGGCTTTAAAAAGATACGACAGATTGTAGAGGGCGGAACTGAAAGATATGATTCCGTTCACAAAGGACTTTTAGCAATAAAAAGTACAGATTACGTTCTTATTCATGACGGAGCAAGACCTTTTATATCTGTTGCCTTAATAAACGAAGTCATAAAAGCAGTTCATGAAAGCAAAGCCTGTATTGTGGCGGCTCCCGTTAAAGATACGATTAAAATTGTTGACGAAGGGGGATGGATTAAAGATACGCCAAACAGAAAACTGCTATGGGCTGCGCAAACCCCTCAGGCTTTTGAATTTGGATTAATAAAAAAAGCTTATGAGGCTCTGTTTAATACTGACGAATCTTTAAGGAGAAATATTACAGACGATGCCATGGTGTTTGATATGTTTATAAATATGCCTGTTAAAGTCGTGAAGGGCGATTATTATAACATAAAGATTACCACTCCTGAGGATTTAATTTTTGCAAAAGGCATCCTTAAAGGAAAAGATTAGGTGAATTGTAAATTTTTGTTGTATAAATTTTTATAATTGTGATAAAAAAACAAACAATTCTAAAATGAATAGGGTAAGTTGTAAAATTAATTGCCCAAACATGATAAAAAAGAAGTGACTCA
>CAZIHC010000079.1:0-9067 GCA_964538605.1 uncultured Herbinix sp.
CTTTGTCGGTGGGGGAACTGGTCTACGGTTTCGGGGAGAGGTTTACGCCGTTTGTTAAGAACGGCCAATCGATTGATATATGGAACGAAGACGGCGGTACATCAACCGAACAGGCTTATAAAAACGTTCCTTTTTATATATCAAGTAAAGGTTACGGGGTTTTTGTAAACCATCCGGAAAGAGTATCTTTTGAAGTGGGTTCTGAGATGGTAAAGAAAGTCCAGTTTTCAGTGCCCGGAGAGTCCCTGGACTATTTCATTATAAACGGACCGTCCATGAAAGAAGTCCTGGCAAGATATACTGACCTTACGGGTAAACCGGCCCTGCCTCCTGCGTGGACTTTCGGACTTTGGCTGTCAACTTCGTTTACTACCAATTATGACGAAGAAACGGTTACCGGTTTTGTGGACGGAATGTTTGACAGAGGCATCCCTCTTAACGTTTTTCACTTTGATTGCTTCTGGATGAAGGAATTTCATTGGTCAGACTTAACCTGGGACAGCGACGTATTCCCCGATCCCGCGGGCATGATAAGGCGTCTTAAAGAAAAGGGGCTTAAAATATGCGTCTGGATTAACAGCTACATAGGCCAGGAATCGGCTTTATTTGCCGAAGGAGTAGAGAAGGGTTACTTTATTAAAAGACCGAACGGTGACGTATGGCAATGGGATATGTGGCAGCCCGGTATGGCTATAGTTGACTTTACCAATCCGGAAGCCTGCAGATGGTTTGCTTCCAAGTTGGAACAATTGCTGGATATGGGAGTAGACTGCTTTAAGACCGATTTCGGCGAAAGGATTCCGACAGATGTGGTATATTATGACGGATCAGATCCGCTAAAGATGCACAATTATTATAGCTACCTTTACAATAAAGTTGTCTTTGAGCTTTTGGAACGGAAGAAGGGAAAAGGAGAAGCCGTATTGTTTGCAAGAAGTGCCACTGCAGGAGGTCATAAGTTCCCTGTTCACTGGGGAGGAGACTGCTGGTCCGATTATGAATCAATGGCGGAAAGCCTGCGGGGCGGCCTGTCTTTGGCTATGTCAGGTTTCGGCTTCTGGAGTCATGATATAGGCGGCTTTGAGAGTACATCCACACCGGATGTATATAAGCGCTGGGCAGCATTCGGGCTTTTGTCTACCCACTCCCGCCTTCACGGAAGCTGGTCTTATAGGGTTCCCTGGGCCTATGACGAAGAAGCGGTGGATGTAGTCCGTTTCTTTACCAGGTTAAAATGTTCCCTTATGCCTTATCTGTTTAAACAGGCTATCGATACGTCAAAAACAGGAATTCCGGTTATGAGAAGCATGGTTATGGAATTTGAGGACGACCCGACCTGTGCCTATCTTGACAGGCAGTATATGCTGGGGGATGCATTACTGGTTGCACCGATTTTTAACGAAGAAGGAACAGCCCTCTATTACCTGCCCGAGGGCAGATGGACGGATTATCTGACCGGAGAGATCAAGATGGGAGGCAGATGGGTTAAAGAACACCATGGATATTTGAGCATACCTCTGCTTGTAAGGGAAGGAAGCATTATTGCGGTTGGATCTCATTTCAATAATGCTGTTTATGATTATTCCGACGGAGTTATACTTAAAGTTTATGAGTTAAAGGATAATGTGCCTGCACATACCGAAGTTTATACAGATAAGGGCTATCCGACCGTAAAAGCCGAAATAATAAGAAAATCTGATAAAATTTATATAAACGTTGAATCCGACAAAAAATATACCGTTCGGCTGATAAATGTAAAAGGTATAGTTTCTGTTGATAACGGACTTTTTGAAGAAGACGGCAATGATACCGTAATAATTCCAAAGGGAGCAGGGCAGATAGTATGCTCATTCTAACCGTTTATTTTCCGGTAAGGCCCTATTGTTGTATAAGATATTACAAAAGATTTATAAATAATATAGTTTAAAACATTTTATAGAATCCCTGAGGTTATTATAATATTGGTACAGGAATTAACTATAATTTTTATTATGGAGAAAGGTAAGGTATATGAGGAGAGTAGACGAAAGAAAAATCAATGATATTTTATCAAAACTGACCCTTGAAGAAAAAATTGCCATGATTCACGGGGACGGTCTTTTTGAAACCAAAGGAGTACCAAGACTTGATATTCCTCCTTTAAGGACTTCTGACGGTCCTATGGGAGTACGGAAGGAATTTGCAAGAGACTGTTGGATAAATATCTGTTCAACCGACGATTATGTATCTTATCTTCCCAGTAACAGCGCCCTGGCTTCCACATGGAACAGGGAACTTGCCTATAAAACGGGACAAGTTCTGGGGGCTGAGGCCAGAGGCAGGGGAAAAGATGTTATTCTGGCACCGGGAATTAATATAAAAAGAAGCCCTTTATGCGGAAGAAATTTCGAATACATGAGTGAAGACCCCAGACTGGTGGAAGAAATGGTGGTTCCTTTAATACAGGGAATTCAGGAAAATGACGTTGCTGCCTGCGTAAAACATTTTGCGGCCAATAATCAGGAAACCAACCGCCTGTCGGTGGATACTTATATGGATGAAAGAACCTTAAGAGAAATATATCTTCCCGGATTTAAAGCAGCCATATTTAAAGGAGAAAGCTATACCATCATGGGAGCTTACAACCGCTTATACGGGGAGTTCTGTTCTCACAGCAAATATCTTCTTACTAAAATTCTCAGGGAAGAATGGGGTTATGACGGAGCGGTAATATCCGACTGGGGTGCCGTCCATGATACAAAAGAAGCGGCAGAATCGGATCTGGATGTAGAAATGTCGATCGGGCCGGACTTTGATAACTACTATATGGCAAATCCTTTGCTTGAAGCGGTAAGAAACGGTGAAATCAAAGAAGAATATATTGATAAAAAGGTACGCAATATTTTAAGGACTATGTTCAGGCTTAAGATGTTGGGAGAAGAAAGAAAAGACCGCAAAGCAGGAACTTATAATGCGCCAGAACACCGGGAAATGATTCTTAAATGTGCCGAAGAGTCGATAATTCTACTTAAAAATGAGGAAAATATTTTGCCTCTTGATAAATCTAAGGTAAAAACCCTTGCCGTTATAGGGCAGAATGCGGAGCGTTTGCATGCCGGCGGCGGCGGAAGTGCTGAAATTAAAGCCCTGTATGAAATTTCACCTTTACTGGGTTTAAAAATGCATCTGGGAGGAAATGCGGAAATTAAGTATGCCAAGGGTTATTATGTTCCACCAAAAGAAGAAAAGAAGTTAAACTGGCAGCAGGACAGCCTTGATATAAACAAGGAAGATGAAGCCTTAAGGTCGGGACATAACGACGAAGAAACTGTAAGACTGCAGGAAGAGCTGCTTAAAGAAGCCGTCGAACTGGCAAAAGAAAACGAAAATGTAATAATATTTGCAGGTCTTGACCATGAATATGATGTGGAAGGAAAAGACCGGGATGATTTGAAACTGCCTTACGGACAGGACAGGCTTATTAAGGAAGTACTTAAGGTAAACCCTAACGCAATTGTGGTTGTCATAGCCGGATCTCCGGTGGAAATGAGAACCTGGGCGGACGATGCCAAGACAATCCTTTGGAGTTATTATGCCGGAATGGAAGGCGGAAGAGCCTTGGCTAAGGTTATATTCGGCGATGTTAATCCTTCCGGGAAGCTTGCCGAGTCATTTCCCAGAAAACTTACAGACTGCCCTGCCCACAGCTTGGGTGAATTCGGGGATTACGAAAAGATTACCTATAACGAGGGTGTATTTGTCGGATACAGATATTATGACACCCATAATATCGATGTGGAATTTCCGTTTGGACACGGCCTGTCGTACACTACATTTGAGTACAGTAACTTAAAGGTCAGTGTGGATGAAACAGGTAGTGATGATGTAACCGTTAAAATCCAACTGGATGTTAAAAATACCGGAAAAGTTGCCGGAGCCGAAACAGTCCAGGTTTATGTGGCAGACCCCGTATCTAAAGTGGAAAGACCCGTACACGAATTAAAGGGATTTGAAAAAGTTCATCTTAAACCCATGGAAATTAAGACAGTTACAATATGCCTTCATAAGGATTCTTTTGGCTTTTATGATGTAAACGAACATTGCTTTGTTGCAGAATCTGGAGAGTTTGAGATTCAGGTCGGCGCATCTTCAAGGGATATAAGGATGAAAGAAAAAATAAGCCTTTCAAGAAAGTATATGTATTCATAATTAATTACTCAGGATTTATTTATAATTAACTAACAAAGAAATAAATTCCAACCAGAAAGTAAAGAAGATACTTATACTTAACATATACACCGCCCAGGTTGGCGAACATCTGACGGTAAATTTATCGGTTGATGTTTGTAAATCTCGGCGGTGTTTTATTATGTCTTACACAATTTTGAACCGGTACCTGTTACCAAACTCTTTCTTGAATAATTAAATAGTGTTATAATATTCACAGCAGGGAACAATATAAGCAGTATAAATATTCACCAAAGTTTCTTAGGTCGGTAATAACACCGAACAGGAGGATTTTATGGCTATTAACAAAGCCATGAAAATGGCATTAAAAGCCTTATCCTATACCGATTTGGATATAAAAAAGAATTATAAATTCCATCGGCAACTTAAAACTGCCACTCATCCATTTTTAAAAACCCGGTATAAGATATGGGATCATAAAATTGAAAAAGATAATCATGAAATTCCTGTGAGGCTGTTTTTTCCGAAAAAATACCGGGAAGGTAAGCCAAAACGTATATTGATTTTTTTTCACGGAGGAGGATGGGTGACAGGAAATATAGACAGTTACAGTAATGTCTGTGCCAATATGGCAGATCAAACCGGGGCGGTCGTGGTTTCGGTCGATTATCGTCTGGCACCGGAACACCGCTTCCCAAGCGGACTTGAAGATTGCTATACGGCTACCCGGGAAATTTTTAAAAATGCAGATTATTTTAGTACGGATAAAGAAAATATTATACTAATCGGAGACAGTGCCGGTGGAAATCTGGCTGCGGCGGTATCGCTTCTTGCAAGAGACAGGGGAGAATTTAAGATATCAAAGCAAATTCTTATATATCCTGCAACCCATAACGACCACAGCGACGAAACAGGTTTCCCTTCCATACGGAAGTTCGGCAGGGATTATCTGCTTACTTCCAAAAGAATCAGGGATTACATGGATTTGTATATAAGTTCCGAAAATGATTTGAAAAATCCGTATCTGGCCCCGCTTTTGGCAGAGGATTTATCAAACCAGCCAGATACTTTAATTATAACGGCTGAATATGATCCTTTGCGGGATGAAGGGGAGGCTTACGGGGAAAAACTGCGTAAACACGGAAATAAAGTTTATATATACCGTATGAAAAACGCACTTCACGGATTTATATCTCTTCCGAAACATTTTGCCCATGTAAAGAGAACTTATGAGATTATCAATAAATTTCTGGACAACGAATTATTTATTCAATAAATTACAGATAAAATAATTTTCATATTATTTATTAAAAGGGGAAGTTTTGATATGACCGCAAAAAAGCCTGTAGAGTGGTCAAAACTTGATAATGCAGCTAAAATATTTCCTCCTACAAGTAACGAAAAAGATACTAAGGTATTTCGTTTTGTCTGCGAGCTTAAGGATGAAATAGATCCTGGTATTCTTCAGGAAGCTTTAGATAAGACCATGCCTCTTTTTCCTTTCTATAAAACTGTCTTAAGGAGAGGCTTTTTTTGGTATTATTTTGAAAATACGGATCTAACGCCAAAGGTTTCGGAGGAATACAAACTTCCATGCAGCAGGCTTTATTATCCGAACAGAAGGAATTTGCTTTTTGAGGTTACTTATTATAAAAACAGAATTAATCTGGAAGTGTTTCATGCTCTTACGGACGGAACCGGGGCACTGGCATTTTTAAAAACCTTGCTTTATTTTTATATTACCGTCCGTTATAAAGATGATTTTAAAAAAGGGCTTCCGGTTTTGGATTACGATGCGTCTCTTACGCAAAAGATGGACGACAGTTTTCTAAAGCATTATACCAGCAATCGCATACCTAAAAAAGTAAAAATCACCAAAGCATACCGGATACAGGGAAGAAGGTACATGGATAACCGGATTAAGGTTATCGAAGGTGTAATGCCTGTTAAGGATGTCCTAAATCTAGCCCATAAATACGACACTACTCTTACGGTATATCTTACGGCCCTTTTTATCAAAGCTATTTATGAAGAAATGCCTGCAAGAAGCAGAAAATATCCTGTTATACTGTCTGTTCCGGTAAACTTGCGGACATATTTTCCGTCTGTTACGGCCAGGAATTTTTTTGCCACTATCAATGTCAGTTACAATTTCAGTACCTTAGGTGACAGTTTAGATGATATAATAAATGAGGTAAAAGAATGCTTTAAGCGGGAACTTACACAGGAAAAACTGCAGGAACATATGAACAAGCTGTCGGCTCTGGAACATAATGCGTTTATGAGAATGGTTCCTTTGGCTATTAAAGATATGGTACTTCGGTTTGCAAATTGGCTGAATGACAGGCAGATTACAGCGACTCTGTCAAATATCGGTAAAATTACCGTAAGCCCGCAGCTTACGCCGTATATTAAGATGTTTAACTGCTTTACCAGTGCTAAAAGGCCTCAGATTGCCTTGTGTTCATTTGGAGATAATCTGGTAATCAGTTTTTCATCTCCTTTTAGCGGAACTGATATCCAGAAGAATTTTTTCCGGTTTCTTACCGATGAAAAAGTGCCTGTTGTTATTTCCACAAATATAAAGGAGTTATAAAGTCCGAAAATGGAGGAAAGTTCATGCAGTACTGCAACCATTGCAAAGTAAAGATTAAAGGGATGCACAGCATCTGTCCCCTATGCTCGGGTATTTTGGAAGGAAAGGGAGATCCAAAGGAAGATGTGTTTCCTTTTATACCTACCATATATCAGGAGTTTAACCTTTTTATAAGAGTCCTGGTTTTGATATCAATTATAGCGGTTGTAGCAAGTTTTGCCGTTAATATAATATTTACCAAAGAATCCCGATGGTCGCTGTTGGTTGCGGCAGGAGTTGTGTGCATATGGATCAGCCTTCTCGTGATTATCAGAAAGAAAAACAATATTGGTAAAACAATTTTATGGCAGGTGGGTATAATCAGCATCCTGTCGGTCATATGGGATATATCCATGGGTTTTATCGGGTGGTCTATTGACTATGTAATACCTATTGTTTGCGTCCTGGCTATGATAGTAATGGCTATCGGGGCAAAGTTACTGAAAATCGGTGTCAGGGATTTAATAGTTTATCTTTTTATTGACGCCATGTTCGGTTTTATTCCGGTTATCTTTATAATATTTGATTGGCTTAAGGTTATTTATCCTTCCGTTATCTGTGTGGCGGCAAGTATAATTTCACTTTCTGCCCTGATTTTATTTGAGGGGGATAACATGAAAAACGAGCTGAAAAAAAGGATGCATATTTAATTGAATATATTTGGCTTTGTTCAAATATTATAATGAAGCCGGTTAAAAAATAAAGAATAAGGATGGTATTTTGATATGAGTACATTTGTTTTAAAAATGATTGCTGTTGTTACTATGCTTATTGATCATGTGGCGGTAGTTTTTATTCCAAATAACACTTGGTTGTACCTGATATGCAGAATAATAGGAAGGCTGGCCTTTCCGATATATGCTTTTTTGCTTGTTGAAGGTTTTTTTCATACAAGAAATATAAAAAGATATTTGGCCAGACTTGGTATATTTGCCTTGATTTCGGAAGTTCCCTTTGATCTGGTATTTTATAATAAATATATTCATTGGGAACACCAAAATATATTCTTTACCCTGTTTTTAGGCTTATTGGCCATATATCTGATTAATACGGTTGAAAGCAAATATGTTGCCAAACCGGTATTTGTAAATATAGCCAATGCCTTAATAACTATAGTATTTTGCTTTGTGGCGGCTTTAATAAAAGCGGATTACAGAGTGATAGGTATCCTGCTTATAGTGGCATTTTACCTGTTTAGAGGAAGCAAACCATTGCTTATTATATCCATGATTATTATAAGCGGAAGTTTAATTCAGGCTTTCTATACTCTTTCTTTAATACCGATTTTCTTCTATAACGGAAAAAAGGGCAGAAACATAAAATATTTCTTTTATGTATTCTACCCCGCTCATTTGCTTATATTGTATTTAATAAAACTCATAGTTTAAATATCATCGCTGAAATGTTCTTTTTCGGGCATATAGTCATATTGGTCGTGCTCATGTCGGACATCTTCTTTGGTGTTGTCGGGTTTTTCCGGAAAATACATTCGGTTATCCAATTCGGCCACACTCTGAAAGGACGGGAAACGATAGTAGGTGGGTTTTTTGCTTGGCTCAAAAAGCATTTGCAATCCTCCTCACTTTTAAAAGACGGTTGACTTAATGCTATTGTTTGTAATAAATAAGATTATATGCAAGGAAATTCATTGAATAAAATTAAAAAGAGGGCAGGTCCGAACTTAAGATATGATTGCATTAAAGATTGATGAAGTAAAACCTTTTATGGCAAAACTTCTTACAAACACCTTGTTTGATGATTTTGTTTTAAAAGAAATGGAAATTCAAACCTTTACAAGTTTTCATATATCCGGTCAATTTTATGAAAGCTTTTTTTCAAAAGAGGAGTTGGAGGAAAGGGGTAACAGCAATGTATTATGGAAAGATATAAGGGCGATCGCTTTTTCTATTATCCGCGGCAGCAAAACCCCTCTTTCCCTGAAGATAGTTTTCCAGCTCCCTAAAAATTTATCTGAAGAGTTGGTAAACAGCCTTGGCGGAAAGATCCGTTCGGAAGACGTAGGCGGCTTATTTATCAATATCCGTTTTGAAAAAAATGAGCTTAATATTATAACCGGAACGGCTATCAAGACTTTTACTATGGATAAGACTTTGGACAGGGAATGGGACGATTGGGTTAAAAAGTTTTTAAATGAGCAAAATATTTGTTTTCTGGAGCAATGATTTTTTAAATAAAATATTATTTTTAATTTTTGAAAAAAATACACTTTTAAAAAAGTGTATTTCTTTTAAAGGTTATATTTAA
>CAZIHC010000080.1:0-9061 GCA_964538605.1 uncultured Herbinix sp.
AATATCTCCGTTAAGCTTCCAATCATCATAATCCGGGGATCTGCCGTCATGAGGTTTTCCGGAAGCCAGATTCCCCCCGATCTGCATAATAAATACCGCACCTTTTTCTTTGGCTATATTATATTCCCTTTCCTTGGGAGTAAGATCTGGATATCTATCCTCCAACTCCTGTGATTTTATAAAATATATTTCATCCGGAAGAATTTCCTTGGTATAATCATATTTGCCGGCTATATATTTTTCGGTATTTTTAAGCGCATTGTAAACGAGCCTGACGGTCTGTTTCAAAGTTTCTTCATTTCTGTCGCTTTTATTTATAATCTTTTCCCAGTCCCACTGATCTACAAAAATCGAATGAATATTGTCCGTATCCTCGTCTCTGCGGATGGCGTTCATATCGGTATAAAGGCCTTCTCCCGGAGCAAAACCGTACCTTTTTAGGGCAAGCCGCTTCCATTTTGCCAGGGACTGTACTATTTCCACCACAGCTTCATTTTGCTCCTTTATATCAAAGGCAACAGGTCTTTCCACCCCGTTCAGGTTATCGTTCAAACCGGAATTTGCTCTTACAAATAGGGGTGCCGAAACCCTGGTCAAATTCAACTCTTTTGCCAGTTCTCTTTCAAAATAGTCCTTGATTTCTTTTATGGCTATCTCCGTTTCTTTAATATTTAATTGCGGCTTATAACCTTCTGGGATAAAGAATTTCATCTGCTACCTCCCGAACATATAAATATATGTGGGATATTATATCATAAGTGTCAGGTACTGTAAACAAAATGTGAACAATCTCTTCAGATTGTTCACATTTTGTTTACAGTACCTGACACCATTATTATTTCTTTCTTGATTTGGATATTACGTCAAAGGCTACTGCTGCCAGAAGGACTAAACCTTTTACGACTTTCTGAATATTCGTATCAACGCCCATAATAGACATACCGTTATTCAGTACACCCATAAATATTGCACCGATAACTACTCCGGACACTTTACCTATGCCGCCGTATGCGGAAGCACCACCGATAAAGCAGGAGCCTATGGCATCCATCTCATAGTTTTGTCCTGCGGTCGGAGCTGCGGAATTGAACCTTGCTACGCACACCAAAGCAGCCACCGCACTTAAAAATGCCATATTTACATATGTAAAGAACAATACCTTATTGGTATTTATGCCCGAAAGCTTTGCAGCTTTTTCGTTGCCACCCATAGCATACAAATAACGGCCCGGTACGGTTTTATTTGTAAAGTATGAGTAGATTAGGACAACCGCCAAAAGAATAATTAAAATCGTGGGTACTCCTTCATGTTGTGCCAAGGTGTATGCCAAAACCATAATAACAGCAGAAATAACAATTGATTTTATTGCCAATATAGAAATCTTTTCAGGTTCATATCCCTTTTTGATTGCATTTATCCTTTTAAATACCTGCAAAGCTATGTAGATAATACAGGAAACAATTCCGATCAGTAATGCCGTAATATTTATCGAGCCTGAGAATATATCGGGTATATTGCTGTTAAACAATTTCAGATAATTTTCCGGAAACGGATTAATGGTAAGTCCGTTAAGGACAATCAGGGTAACCCCGCGCCATATCAGCATACCGGCCAGAGTAACAATGAATGCAGGTATCCTTATATAAGCTATCCAAAATCCCTGCCATACTCCGATCAGAATACCAATAAGCAGGCATAATATAATCGTAATCCAAATATTAACCTTCATATTAACTATCAAAGTACCGGCTATAGCCCCTATCAGGGCAACTATGGAACCTACCGAAAGGTCAATATTTCCTCCGGTCAGGATACACATAAGCATACCCACCGCAAGTATAACCACATAGCTGTTTTGCCCGATTAAAATAGCGACGTTTCTGGGATAAAGCAGTTTTCCTCCCGTACCGATGGAAAATATAATTGTAACTATGATAAGTGCTACAAGCATTGTATTCTTCTTTAATACTTCTTTTACTTTATCCATTGCTACGCTCCTTTGCTAGATTTTAAAATCTGTCCCATGATATACTCCTGAGTTGCTTCTTCCTTTTGCACCTCTCCTATTATCTTGCCTTCATTCATTATATAAATGCGGTCGCACATACCGATAAGTTCGGGAAGCTCAGAAGAAATCATCAGAATGGATTTTCCTTCTTCCACCAACTGATTGATAATACAATATATTTCATATTTGGCACCGACATCAATTCCTCTGGTCGGTTCATCAAGTATCATGATATCCGAATCTGTAAACATCCATTTGCTTACTAAAACTTTCTGCTGATT
Source organism: uncultured Herbinix sp. (assembly GCA_964538605.1). Taxonomy (GTDB): domain Bacteria; phylum Bacillota; class Clostridia; order Lachnospirales; family Lachnospiraceae; genus Mobilitalea. The sequence goes on from CAZIHC010000080.1 coordinate 2,290, forward strand.
TCCGCCGCTTAAATTTCCGACCGTATGCTCTACGGAAGTGCATTTTGTTTTGAGCATTTCAACAAATTCTTTGGAAACTTTGACTTCCAGGTTATGGTCTATGATATTATGCCTACTGACTTTTTTCATCTTAGCCAGAGTAGTATTTACACGGATTGGATTAGACAGGATAAGGCCGTCTCCCTTTCTGTCCTCTGTTATATAGGCAATTTTATGATCAATTGCCTGTCTGGTGTTATTTAACTTAACTTCCTTTCCGTCTATAAGTATGGTTCCGGAAATCTGGCTCCCGTAACTTTTGCCGAATATGCTTCTCGCCAGCTCAGTTCTTCCGGCTCCCATAAGTCCTGCAATACCAACCACTTCGCCTTTCCGTAAATGGAACGATACATTATCCACCACTTTACGGCCTTCGAAAAGAGGATGATATACCGTCCAGTTTCTTACTTCCAGTTTTATATCTCCAATCAATCCGGTTTTTCTTTTAGGGAATCTGTCTGTTAATTCCCGTCCTACCATGCCTTTTATTATCCGCTCTTCAGTTATATCATCTTTCTTTTTATCCAAAGTTTCTATAGTCGCACCGTCTCTGATAATCGTAATTCTGTCGGCCACATATTCAATCTCATTTAATTTATGAGAAATAATAATCGAAGTTATTCCGTCTTTTTTGAGCTGCAAAAGCAAATCAAGAAGCTTGCGCGAATCTGCCTCGTTTAAGGATGCCGTAGGCTCATCCAGTATAAGAAGCTTTACATTCTTGGATAATGCTTTGGCAATTTCTACAAGCTGCTGTTTTCCCACACCGATATCTTTAATCAGTGTCCTCGGCGACTCATGCAGACCTACTATATCCAGCAACTTCTTTGCCCTGGCATAGGTTTCATCCCAATTTATATTAAAAACCGAACCGCATTCATTCCCCAGAAAAATATTCTCTCCGATTGTCATATAAGGCACCAGTGCAAGTTCCTGATGTATTATGACAATGCCTTTTGCTTCACTGTCTTTTATATCTCTGAACCTGCACTCTTCACTCTGATAAAAAATCTGGCCTTCATAACTTCCGTACGGATAAATACCGCTAAGTACATTCATCAGAGTGGATTTTCCGGCACCGTTCTCCCCCACAAGGGCATGGATTTCCCCTTCCTCTACCTTAAGATTTACATTGTCCAGTGCTTTTACTCCGGGAAAGCGCTTGGTTATGTTTTTCATTTCCAGAATAATATTAGCCAACCTAACTCCTCCTAACCTCCATGTAGAAAATAAGTGGATGGGTATTGCGATTGCTTAAGGAGGCACTAGAAGGCAACCGCAATACCCTTACTTGGAAAGAACCGACTACTTCAGTTGGTCTTCGGTATAGTAACCTGAATCAATCAGTAATTCTTTATAGTTATTGATATCTGCAAATACAGGATCGCACAAATATGTAGGTATAATTCCGGTTCCGTTATCATAGGTCTTTGTATCGTTTACAGGTACCTCTTCGCCTTTCATTATGGCTTCAACCATTTCAACGACCTTTGCTGCCAGAGTACGGGTATCTTTAAAAATGGACATGGACTGAAGTCCTGCTATGATATTCTTTAAGTTTGCGATGTCACAGTCCTGACCTGTAATTATAGGGAAGTTATCCTTTGTAAATCCTGCATTAACAAGAGCGTTTGTTATACCGATAGCACAGGAGTCGTTGCTGGAATATACGACATGAAGCGGTGTTCCGTCAGAATAATAAGCAGTTATCAGATTTTCCATACGGCTCTGAGCTGCTTCTGTCGACCAGTTAAGGGTAGCCACTTCTTCAAACGATTTTTGGCCGGATACTACATTAAGTTTTCCACTGTCAATATAAGGTTTTAAAACATCCATAGCACCGTTAAAGAAGAAGCGGGCATTGTTGTCGTCCGGAGATCCGGCAAAAAGCTCAATATTAAAAGGTCCGCTTTGGTTTTCAAGATCCAGGGCTTTTACAATATACTCGCCTTGAATCTGGCCTACCTTATAGTTATCAAAGGTTGCATAGTATGATACCGCATCGGTTTCCATAATCAGACGGTCATAAGCTATAACGGGAATGCCTTTTTTCTTGGCATCGGCAAGAACTGTTCCCAAAGAACCGCCGTCGATGGATGCAATAACCAGAACATCTACTCCGTTGGTAATCATATTCTCAATCTGACTAACCTGAGTAGCAATTTCGTTGTTGGCATACTGAAGGTCTACATTATAGCCGGCCTTTTCCAGCTCTTTTTTCATGTTGTCCCCGTCTTGATTCCATCTTTGCAGGTCTTTGGTAGGCATACATACGCCAACTGTTTTCCCTATAGAACCCGATTCATTAGATGAGTCCTTGGTACTTGTCTCTTTGGTGCCGCATGCTGTCAGTAATGAAGCAATCATCATGACACCCAGCATAATCCCAATAACTTTTTTCTTCATAAAATATCCTCCCTTTATAAAAATTTACGTTTCCTACACTTAAAATATATCACTGCATAAATAGGACTATCTTGCTAAATACCGTAAATTTTTATTGGGAGGACATATTTAAAAATCGCAATATTGGTAAGACAGCAAAATTATGCTAGCATATTTTTGAAATTTTAAAATAAAGAATCATAAAATAATACAGAAATATGACTTACTTATCCGGAACATTTAAGTATACCTCGTCTCTTTTTTGGAAACCGCCTTCAATTATTACTTCGTCCAAATTATTTCTGTCTACCGCAATAGGTTCCAGTTTTACGTAAGGGACATCCCAGGTTCCGTCATTAATTGTCGTATCCACATCAATATTTTCTCCCTTGGCAAGCCTGATTGCATACTCGGCTGCGGCCTTTGCCAGCTTATCTACGGGTTTGTATACGGTCATAGTCTGGGTTCCTTCAACTATCCTCTGACATGCCGCAAGATCGGCATCCTGTCCGGTTACAATGACACTGCCGGCCAGACGGTTTTCTGCCAAAGCCCTTACCGCTTCGGTAGCCAGGTTATCATTGCCGCAAAGTACCCCTGCAATATCCGGTGTTATTTTCAAAGCTTCATATACGGCATTGTATGCTTCTTCCGCAAGCCAATTGACGGCATTGACCGAATATACCACATTCAGCTTGGCATCGTTCATAACTTCCCAAAATCCTTGCTCAATCAGCTTAACATTATGATCCGTGGTCGGGCCAAATATGGTTACTATATTACCGCCTGCCGGAATATTGTCTTTTAGGGCTTTAGCCATAAGACTTCCTACCTTTTCGTTGTCAAAAGAAATATAAAGATCCACATTTGAATCGATAAGGAGCCTGTCATATGCAACAATCTTTATTCCCGCTTCCTTTGCCTTTTTCACAACATCTTTGCAGGCTTCGGAATCTACGGCAATAATAACTATCACGTCCATATCCTTTTCAATAAAGTATTCAATCTGTGATATTTGTTTTTTTACATCACCGTTGGCATTCTGTACATTAACTTCGGCCCCCAGTTCTTCCGCAGTATAAACAAATACATCCCTGTCTCTTTGCCATCGCTCAATAACAAAGGAATCAAAAGACAGGCCGATTTGAATCTTTTCTTCCGTTACGTTTTTATCATTTGTAGGTAATTTACTGTCCCTGCATCCGGTGCAGGTAAAAATTGCAACAATAATTACCATAATAAAAACTAACCTTTTCATAACACTCCCCATCCTCAGTGCTTGCTTTTATCCTATGAGGTTGATGAGTAAGTCCAGCAGGCACAAAATCTAAACTTTTCTAATATTCATTTCTCTGAATTCCGTAGGGGTAAGCCCTACCTGTTTTTTAAATATTCTGCTGAAATAATTCGGGTCACTGTAACCTATGTCTAAGCATATGTTTTTAATATTCATGTCGGAGTATAAAAGAAGCTTCTTTGCCTTTTCGATCCTTATGTTGGTCAGATAATCGATGAAATTTACTCCCGTCTCTTCCTTAAACAGTTTGCTGAAATAATAAGGGCTTATGTCCACCTTTCTGGATACCTCATCCAAAGATATATCCTTGTTGTAGTTTTCTTCAATATAAGCCTTAGCCTTGCAAATAAGCCCCCTTGTCTGCTCTTGCCGTTTTGTAACAATGTTTCTGCAGGCTTGGGTAACCTTGTCAATAAACCATTTTCTTAGCTGCTCAAAATTTTCGATTTGGATTAAAGTGGGAAGGTAGTCTTTCCGATAAAGGAAATAATAAGTCATTCCGCCGCTTAAGAAAGCTTTTTGTTCCGCGAACAGGACAAATTCTAGAACCTTTAATTTTATGTCCATCATATGCTCAGGATAATTGGATACCATCCAGTCAAAAAAGCTGTTGGCTTCTGCCTGACTTCCTTCTATATCTCCCTTTTCTATTTTTTCAAATAAGGCACTTTCAATATGTACAGGATAATCTTCTTCATATTCGCATCCGATGGGAAGGTCCTTAACATGGGCTACCCTTCCTTTGCTGTTTCTTAAGGCACTTAAAGCTTCTTTATAAGAATCTTCCAGTCTGTTAATCGGAGTAACCGATCCGATACCTATCTTGATTTGAATATCTATCTGCTTTGTCAGTTCCCTGACCAGATTTCTGGCTTTTTCGATAAGCTTAATCCTGTCGTCATACTCAAGCTGTAATTTGTCCGACGGTATAAAAGCAATTATTTTGTTTACCATAAGAGGCCCTACTATGCAATTAAATTCTTCTTTAAGGTTCTCTCTTATTACATGATAAAACGACTGGGCTTTCACACTAATTCCCACCGGATTTGTTAGATGACCTTCGATGATTGAATCTCCCAATTCCATAATAAGTATCATACCGTATTCTTCTTTAATGCCCAGTAAATTGCAAAAATCATCTTTAACTCTTTCGAAATCCGATCCGGAAAGGGCTGAATATATAAAGTCACTTTCTATTATGGGAATAACTATCTCAAGTTTTTCCCGTATCATCAGGTCATTGCTTCTTTTCTTTCTCTCCGCCTCTATCATGTCCATAGCCTTCTGCAATACCCCTGTTATGACAGACTGGTTAACAGGTTTGGTCAAGTATTCCAGGACGCCTAGATTGATAGCTTCCTTGGCATAGTTGAATTTATCATAAGCCGTCATAATTATAAAAATAACAGACTTATTGGTTTTCCTGATTTCCTTCATAGCCTCTATGCCGTTGATGCCCGGCATATGTATGTCCATTATTGCAATATCCGGCTTAAATTTCTCAGCCAGTTCAATTACGCTCCTGCCGGTATGGGCATATTCAATACTGCATTTGTCTCCGAAATTCTTTTCTATGATAAATTTTAAAGAATCTATAACTATACCTTCGTCATCAGCCAGCATGATTTTATACATGTTTATACACTCCCATCAGCAATTAATGTGCCCTTATTTGTTATTTATCAAAACTTCACATGTACTTGCCAATAAACTATACTTTATATGCAAGGTAAAACGCAGGTTATTTTAAGCCTTTTATAAAATTTGTCTGCAATTATGATAAATCAGCTTTTTTAATTATTGACCTGATTAATGATGAAAATTTTATTTTTGGGTATAAGTATGGTTACGGTTGTCCCTTTATATTTCCCTTCACTTTCGATGCTTAAAATATTATCCTTATCATAGTACAGCTTCAAACGGTTGATTACATTTCCAAGACCTATACCGTTGGAATCTTTGGTTATGCTGATTTCTTTTTCAACTTTTTCCGGTTCTATCTTAAAATTCATTATCCGGTCTATAGTGGCCTTGTCCATACCCACTCCGTTGTCCCGGATTATTATCCGTATCAAATCATCATCCTGGTCTACTTTCAGCAAAATTTCCCCTCATAGTCGATATCCCTGATACCATAGTTTACCGCATTTTCTACTATAGGCTGCAAAATCATGCTCGGTACCTTTACATCCAGAACACTGTCATCAATCTGTTTGCAGAAATTGATTCTGCCGGAAAAACGTACATTTAAAATATATATGTATGTATCTACGAGTTTAATCTCATCCCGTAAAGTAGAATCCTGATTAAAACTTTTCATATTAAATCTGAAAAACTCAGCTACATTTTCGATGAAAAGACAGGTTTTGTCCGCTCCCTCCATCATAGCCAGCTGCGCCCCTGCATTTAGCGTGTTAAAAAGAAAATGCGGATTAATTTGCGCCTGAAGGTATTTAAGCTGAGCGTCTTTTAAGTGGTTGGTCATCATCAGCTCTCTTTCTTTCATCCTGCTTTCCAATTCCATACTTTCTTTTATCTTGTTTATGTACTGATGAATATTTATTGTCATAGTATTAAATGCTTTTGTAACTATGCCGATTTCATCTGATGACGAAACCGGAACCAGATCCACGTCGAAATTGCCGGCGGCAATTTCATTGGCTGCCTTTGTAAGCTCCATTAACGGGCCTGTGATACTTCTGGTTACGATAACTATCAATATAATATTAAAAGCCATGATAAAAAGTAAAACGGAAGTACTTATTACTTCCAGATAATTTAATGATGTCCTGAGAAGCTCATAATTATTTGAATTATATTTGAACTGCTCATTATTTAAAGTACTTATATGGGTGTTTATAAAATCATACATTTTAGTTGCTTCTTCGTAATTGGTCTTATATTTTTCTATATTATTGCCTCTTTTTGCATCTACCGCCATATCAACCAGTTTCAGATAAGTCTCGGACATATTTTTGATGTTTTTTTGCATCAAAATCATATTGTTGTCTGTTATATCCCCTTTAAGATCCTGAAGCATATTTCTGTAAT
>CAZIHC010000081.1:0-8881 GCA_964538605.1 uncultured Herbinix sp.
CACATCTTTGGTGATCTCTGCCTATCTATTTCCTACAGTAAAGTTACGCTATCGTTTGGAACAGTGTGGACAGGCTTCGGAAAGAGCATAATATGACCATATTCCTAACCACCCATTATCTGGAGGAAGCCGCAAGGGCGCATAATATTGCCATAATAGACAGCGGAAAGATTGTGGCCAATGATACACCGACAAAACTTAAAGAAACCTATGCCGCAGACCGGATCAGGGTCTTTTCAGATAATTATGAAAAAGTTATAGAAATAGCAAATAGCTATAACTTAACCTATAAGGAGAAGAGCAACCATATAACAATAATGATTCCCGATACCAGGTCAGCCATACCGGTACTTAATGAGCTTGAGCCATATATAAACTCATTTGAGGTAGTTCAGGGAACCATGGATGATGTTTTCCTGAAAGTAACAGGAAAGCAGCTAAGGGAAGAAATATAGGGGGATTATGCTTATGAAAGCTTTAACTTCAATAATAAAAAGAAATTTAATGGTTTACTGCAAAGATTATGAAAATGTTTTTTATACATTTCTGTCCACGATAATTATTATAATACTGATGCTTCTTTTTCTTGGAGACTTAAATATTGATATTGTCAGAAGCGTTTTAAATAATATGGACGAATTTATGAAAGAAAACCCGATACCTCAGGAGTATCTGCTTCCCGGCACCAGAAATCCTGAAATGGATTATGCAAATGCCAGAACTTTGATGCTGTCATTACTTATAGGCGGAATTACCATAGTAAACGGGATTTCCGCATCCATGGGAATGCTTAGCATGATGAGCTGGGATGAAGAAAGCGGTAAGTTTGCAGGATTTTTTGTGGCACCGATTTCCCGTTTTGTATTGGTAACTGGATATGTGATTTCGGCCATTTGTTTAAGTGTAATTTTCAGCTTGTTTACCGCAGCCGTATCTGAACTTATTTTGCTTATTACCGGGGGAACTGTTTTAACGGTTGAGCAAATGTTAAAAGTTCTCGGATTGATCCTGCTTAATGCTTTTTCTACAACATCTTTTTTATTTTTCATAACAGGATTTGCAAAAACAAGGAGCGCGTTCAACGGTATTTCAAACTTTGTATATGTTCTTTCAGGCTTTGTTACAGGGATGTACATACCTGTTGGTTATATGCCGGGTATAGTAAAAAAAGTGCTTGTTTTTGTACCTATGACCCAGGGAAGTGCCTGGATGCGTAAAATATTTACCGATGAGGCTCTATATAATACATTTGCCGGCCTGCCGAAAGAGGTAGTGACAGAATACGGTGAAATATCAGGCATAACAATGAAATTAGGAGATAAAGTTGTAACCCCTTGGATGCAGTTTGCCCTGATGTTTGGAAGCGGAATTCTCTTTCTTGTTCTGTCGGCCATAAGGATGAGAAAGAAAAATGTAAGGCAGTAAAACGGAAAATGATGAATTGGGTATAATTATACTGTATAAAAAAGATATACAGTCAGTTATTTCGTACAATCAAATCAGCCACGTATGGTGCAGAAACAGAAAATGTTATTTGTAATACTATTTCTGCACAATACTAGGCTGATTTTTACTTTAAATACAGTATTTTTTAATACCATTTTAATTTGAAAATGAATCCCGTATGTGTTAATTTTAATATACACAAAAGATAAAAAGGAGGAAAAAAAGATGGACATTAAAAAACGACCTGCTATAATAAGCACAATTTTTTTATGCCTTTTTTTGGCTCTTATTCAAATTAATATTACAAGCAGAAAAGCTTTTGCAGCTGACAAGAAAAAATACCTTGTTCTGGTTCAGAATTATGACGGTGAGACATGGGTTGCCTATGACAATATTATTGATGAAAAAAGAATGGTTGATGTAAAGGCTTTGGTTAAGATATTGGATCTGAAATATGAAGATACAGGGAAAAATAAATTTAAAATAATCAGAAACAAGGATGCAGTCTCTGAATTTACAATAGGAAAGAAAACATTTGAAAGCATAATAAATGGCACCATGGCAGCCAGTGAATATTTCAAGCTTAAATATGCACCTGTCAGAAAAAATAATAAACTATATTTTTACTATGAATCATTAATTGACCTGGTTATGTACAGATATTTTAGCTCATCAAAGGCAAAGGAGTTCGCCGATTTGGGTTATGACGGAATTGTATGCTATAGCAGATTTTTTACAATTACTGAGGTTCCGACCCTTGATAAGGTATACAACACCAAAGGAAAATTGCTGTATCCGGCCGCTAAAAAACCGGCTCCGACACCTGTTCCGGCTCCGGTGGTAAAACCAAGTGATGTCGATTCAAAACCGCCAATTATCTGGTATTGATTAACGGATACATTAAAAGTGTATTTGACGACCATAAACAGGGTTACGGGGCTTATAAGGGAATTGTGGAAATTGTAGATGACCATGTAATGGTAAATATAAATCTGCTTACAAAACATCTGTATACATTAACTGATAAATTATACGATACCAATTGTGTATATCACAACATAGATGATAAAACATTTTCAATAACGGCAGAATATGACGGTAAAAAGACCAGCACCCTGACTTTTGAGAGGGGAAATAAAGAATATAAGCAGACATTCAGCGATTCTAAAAAAGTAAAATACCACACCGCGGAAATAGCGCCTTATGTCAGTAAGCATAACGGTTTCGATTACATTGATCTTGATGTGCTTAAGCCTTTGTTTTATGATTATGACTTTTTTAATAAATTTTCATTGAAAGTCAAGTACTATACGGCAGAAGATACGGAATCGTTTAAAAAGAACTTCAAAGGCTATGACGGTGTAGTTGTTATTGATAAGTATAACGATAAAGGAAGTTTACCGGATAAAAAGCAAATATTCTATAATTATGATTTATCTGAATACTCAAAATTTGAACTGGATAAATTGCCGTATATAATGATTAACGGGGTACAGATTTACGGAACAGACAAATTTATAAAACCTAGCAAACAAGGAGGAGCAGATCACGACTGGGGTTATTATGATAATGACCTGCTCGAACTGGCACATGTGTCTTCTATCAACGCCATGAAAAAGGGCGTAACGATTTTGAGTTATGCTTTATACTACGACCATATGGATAATTCGGATCTTTGGACTTTAGAGCTGACCGCCGACGGCAAAAAAGAAGAATACAGGCTGAAGATTGATTCGGGATGGTATACAGGTTTATCAGTTACCGTAGGCCAGTCGTCCATATTTAATTATGACGATTTGGCTAAAGAAGCAAGAAAATTTTTAAAAGCCTTTTTGTATAAGATAAGCTCAACTTCGGAACTCTTATATGACGCGATTTTGGATTCATGGCTGGCTAACGAAGACCGGGTAAGTGATAAGGAATTTGTCACTATCGGTGATGCAAAAGTAAAATTTGATACCAAGACATACGAATATGTTATAAAAGCTGCAGATAAGAAGAAGTAATCTATATTGATTTGGTTTTTATTAAGCAAGCATTACTACCTAAAAAGCATAAAAGTAATAAGAACACCGCTGAAATTTGCCTAAGAAAAAATAAAAGAAAAACAGGCAAATGCAGCGGTGTTTCATAATTGAAAATAGCTATACATTCTTTATTTAAAAAGGATTTAAGTAAATCTCTAGATATTGCGGTAAAACATTATTACGGACGATACATGACTTTGCTCATAATAAAACGGCTTTTTGGTATGGTGGGCATTCTTCGTAAACTTATGCTTAAATCCTGGGGAGGTATTTCATAAGTTAAGTGCTTTGCTATAAACTCCATACCGGTCTTTAAAAGGGTGATTACAATCCATTCTCCGGGACAGCGGTGGCCTTTTGCGGGGTCGCCGCCTCCTTGAGGAATAAAGTCATAGGGATTGCCGTCCATAAAGGTAAAACGTTCCGGATAAAATGTGTTGGGGAATTCCCATATCCGTTTGTCATGATTGGTACCGTAAACGTCCAGGAAAACAAGGGTACCCTTTTTGAAAAAATAATTATTGAATATAAAATTGTCTTTTACCTTAGCTCCCAAAAATGGCGTAAAAGGATAGAACCTTCTTATTTCCTGGGCAAACATATGGGAGTAATTCAGTTCACCTTTAATTAATTTCACTTTGCAATCCGGATACCGTAAAAGGGCCAGAGCACCGAAAGTAATATATGTGGCTATTGCAGTAACGGGTCTTAAGATATTGATTAGTTCTATACCGGCGGTTTTTGAATCCAGTAGTCTGCCGTATGGGTCTTTGTAAAATGCTATTTTATAAAGAGCAGAATTTTTGTGAACACCTTTTTTGCCGCTTCTTACATCGCGTATTATTTTTTCCATTTTACATTCGGTCCTGATTCTGGCAAGCCTGCCTTTTATATGCCTGGGTCCTATTGCACCGAAGGCATCTATCATGGCAGAGAGGTCTTTAGCCAATATTTTTGCGTCTTCTTTAGATATAGGTATGCCTGCCCAGATGCATGCGGCCCGGCAGTGAAGGAAGGCAGCTTCGTCAAAAAGTACTATACTTTTATTTTCCCATTCTTTAGCATGGATTTTCCACAATTTTTTTGCAATATCATTTAACTTATCGATTTCGGCCGGTTCCGTTAAAGAAAGGAACAGCTTTTTCCTGTGCCTGTGATTTTTGCCGTCCATGGTTTGTATTGCATTCATACCGAACAGGGTTTTTTGAATCCTTTTCGGCAAGGCTCCCTTTCTTGTAAATAGCCTGTTGTTGTAAAATAATTCGGCACAGTCTTCGCCGGTCATGCATATAATTTTTTTGCCCATCATACGGGTGACAAAAATATCGGTATTATATTTGCGGCATCGATTTGGAATAAACAGATACCCTTCCAAAAGAAGGTTAAGAGTACTGTCGAGACATTTATCACGGGGTATTTTGGAATGTCCGGTCATAAGCATCTCTCCTGATTACTCAATAATAGTAGTTATGGAAAAAAATGGATTAATTCCGGTATATCTGTATTTATTCTATTATTATTCCAATATAATGCAGGGATTATTATGTTTTTGGGATATATTTTGCTATATTGCATTCCGGTGAATTTTATACCTCATATAAGTATGTTCGGATTCATAGGGAACAAATCCAAGTTTTTGATATAACAATGCATTGTAAATAAACTGATAATATTGATGAATATTTTATATAAGCAAAATCAGGCAGTTTTTTATGTATTTTATCAGATGTATTCTTTATGTTATTTTAAAACAGATGTATTCTTATACTTGTATTTTATATGATGCTTGATTATAATTAATTGAAAAAAGAAAAGGAACAATAAACCAATGAAAGGATAATCGGCTGTGGATAAGTTTTATACTTTTAATGTTAAGACTTCACAAACTACCGAAATGATAAATATTACCTCAAAGGTTCAGGAAGCAGTATCAAACAGCAAAGTAAAAGACGGATTATGTATTGTTTTTATCCCTCATACCACTGCGGCAGTTACCATTAACGAGAATGCCGATCCTGATGTGGTACGGGACTTTTTGATGGAAATAAACAAGGTAATACCTTTTTCCGATGGGTATCATCATATTGAGGGAAATTCTGCAGCTCACATAAAATCCAGTCTAATGGGCTTTTCCGAAACCGTAATAATTAAAGATTCCAGACTTGTTCTGGGAACCTGGCAGAGCATATATCTTACTGAGTTTGACGGTCCCAGAGTCAGAAAAGTCCATGTAAAAATTATTGAAGGGTAAATTCTAATATAAGCTGTAATTATATGAACTTATTATCGGGGAGAATACCATGACACTTGCTATAAAAAGAACGATCAGAGTAAAGAAAAACGAAAAAATAGCAGAGGGAATATATGATATGTGGCTGGAAGCAAAAGATATGGCATCTTTTGCAAAACCCGGCCAGTTTGTATCCCTCTACTGTAATGACGGCAGCAGGCTGCTTCCGAGACCCATAAGTATATGTGAAGCAGATCAAAGCACAGAAAGCCTGCGCCTTTTATACAGGGTTGTGGGAAAAGGAACAGAAGAATTCTCAAAACTTGGACCCGGTGATATGATTGACTGTATGGGGCCCTTGGGTAACGGATTTACTTTGGAAGGGACCAGAGCTTTGATTATAGGTGGAGGAATAGGAATTCCTCCTTTGCTTGAACTGGCAAAGAGACTATCTTGCGAGAAAACTATTGTACTGGGATTCAGAGACGAAACCTTTCTGGTTAAGGATTTTGAGAAATACGGCAGTACATATGTGGCTACAGAAAGCGGCAATTTGGGCACAAAAGGGAATGTTCTTGATGTCATAAAGCAACACGGACTTACGGGTGATATTATATATGCATGCGGGCCTGCCCCGATGCTAAGAGGCATAAAAGAGTTTGCCATGGAGAGTAAAATTAAGGCACAGCTTTCTTTGGAAGAGAGGATGGCATGTGGTATCGGTGCTTGTCTTGCTTGTGTATGCAAGTCTGCCGAAACAGATCCTCACACCAATGTAAACAACAAAAGAATATGCAAAGAAGGCCCGGTGTTTTATGCTGAAGAAGTCATATTATAGGGCTAAATTACTCTGTGCCTTATCATTTAACATGAGTATCGGAATGGCGAATTAAAGAATATAAGCAGTTAAATGAAAAAGATATCAGATGCAAGCTAAAAGTAAATAAACGAAAGATATAACGAAAGATAAAACAAAAGATAAAACAAAAGATATTACGAAAGATAGCAAAAGATATAACGGTAGTATGGAGTGTTCGGATATAATTATGAAGAATGCAGATATAAATTTGAAAGTAAATATCGCAGGTATTACGTTTCAAAATCCGGTTACCACTGCCTCGGGAACTTTCGGTTCAGGCATGGAGTACAGCGATTTTGTGGATTTATCAAGGCTTGGGGCGGTAACAACAAAGGGGGTATCCCTTATCCCCTGGCCGGGAAATCCTACGCCTAGAGTTGCGGAAACATACGGCGGAATGCTTAATGCCATAGGTCTGCAAAACCCCGGTATAGATGTTTTTATAAAACGGGACCTGCCGTTTTTAAGATCATATAATACCAGAATAATAGTAAATGTGGTAGGAAAGACCGCGGAAGAATATTGTGCGGTTGCTGAGCGGCTTTCGGACTGTGATGTGGATATGCTGGAGATAAACATATCCTGCCCAAACGTAAAAGAAGGCGGTATAGCCTTTGGCCAGGACCCAAAAAGAGTTGAGACCATAACAAAACAGGTAAAGAAATACTCCAAAAAACCGGTTATAATTAAGCTTAGCCCCAATGTCACGGATATAGGGGAAAATGCAAAAGCGGCAGAGGCAGGGGGTGCCGATGCAATATCACTGATAAATACCCTAACCGGAATGAAAATAGATGTGGAAAAGAGGGCTTTTGTTCTTGCCAATAAGACAGGAGGGCTTTCCGGGCCAGCCATAAAACCTATAGCAGTCCGTATGGTTTATCAGGCGGCTTGTGCGGTTAAAATACCTGTTATAGGTATGGGAGGAATCATGAACGGTGAGGATGCCCTGGAGTTTATAATGGCAGGGGCTACCATGGTGGCCGTAGGAACGGCAAATTTTATAAATCCGAAAGCCACAATGGAGGTAATTGATGGAATAGAAGCTTATTTGAAAAGGAATAATATAAAGGATATCAATGAATTAATCGGCTGTGTACGGTAACGGCAGTAATTTCGATGTTGATTGGCCTTTTTAAGTAAACCGCAAGTTTTAGTATTCAAATCAAATGGTGTATTTATATAACGTCAGCAATCGGGTAATAAAATTTACTTAAATTAATAAGGGAATTTACGCGGGAGGATAATGATGGAGCAGTATAAAAAGGAATTTATAGAATTCATGGTAGACTGTGGTGTATTAAGATTTGGGGATTTTGTTACAAAAAGCGGGAGGAAAACACCGTTTTTTATAAATACCGGATTTTATCAGACAGGAATGCAGCTTCGCAAATTGGGAGAATATTATGCTAATGCAATAAAAGATAAATTTGGCCTTGACTTTGATGTACTCTTCGGGCCGGCTTACAAGGGTATCCCCTTAAGTGTTGCAGCATCTATGGCTATTAGTGAACATTATCAAAAGGAAGTAAGATACTGCTCGAACCGTAAGGAGATAAAAGACCACGGGGATAAAGGAATATTACTGGGATCTCCTATTAAAGACGGGGACAGGGTAATTATAATAGAAGACGTGACAACAGCCGGTACATCCATAAACGAAACCATGCCCATACTTATGGCTCAGGGAGACATAAAGGTGTTGGGCCTTGTGGTATCGGTAGACAGAATGGAAAGGGGCCAGGGCATGTTAAGTGCCCTTAAAGAAATAGAGAATACGTACGGGATAAAGACTACGGCCATAGTTACCATGGCAGAAGTTGTGGAACATCTTTATAACAAGCCTTATAAAGGACAAATAGTAATAGACGACAATTTAAAAGAGGCAATAGATGAGTATTATCGGCAGTACGGTGTTATAAAATCTTAAACCAGGAGGCGAAAAATATGATGGAGAAAATCTATAACACAATGAAGTCGGTAGGGGTTTGGAATCTGGTGCTTGGTATAGTTTTGATTTTATCAAGTCTGACAGCAGGCATTTTTCTGATTATAAACGGGGTAAAATTGCTGAGGAAGAAGTCTGATCTGTTGTTCTGATGAATTGCTATACTTTGACCGTCCTTTGCAGCTGTGCCCGGATAACCGGTGTGGCAGCTGTAATTTTGCGCATTTTCAAGAAGCAACAGTTATAGATTGACGGTAAAAAAGTTATTATTGTAAATCTTGTTTATAAGTAAAAAAGCACAATAGATATTGCTTAAAAAACGGAAAATGTGCCGGCATAAAATTTTTATATAATTTAAATCCAGTAATATC
>CAZIHC010000082.1:0-8731 GCA_964538605.1 uncultured Herbinix sp.
CGGGTATGAGGTATGTAGTGACAAGGAAGCTTATGAAATAAATAATATTAACAATAAATAATGTTTGACACGGCGATAAAAGAATGATATGATTGGTTTATTGCTGAAACAATTCGGCAATTAAATATTTATTTTTTGGAGGATTTTTTTTCATGAACAAAGGTACAGTTAAATGGTTTAACAACCAAAAGGGCTTTGGTTTCATCTGTGATGAACAAGGCAACGACATTTTCGTACACTACACAGGTCTTAATATGGAAGGCTTCAAGTCTCTTGAAGAAGGCCAGGAAGTAGAGTTCGAAATCGTACAAGGAGCTAAGGGGCCTCAAGCAACTAACGTAACCAGATTATAATCAATGTTGGGTTTACAATGTACCTTTTTCAAACTTTATATATAAGATATAAGTTTTAAAATAGGCTATATTGTTATAACGGAATTGATTATAAAAAATCCTTAAGGGTTTTCCTTAAGGATTTTTTTTGTGCTTTTTTATAGGGGAAATTGGTTGTCAGGTGTCCAAAGGCAATAAAGTAACTTACATGGAATATTATGCAGACGGATTAAGAGCAGGAAAATATACAAAATTTATGATGTTATTAATCACAGAACTAGTAAACCTGTTGATGATATCCATCAGATTTATATTGAACAAGTTTTACAGCCTGGTTTAGTAAATGAAGAGCAATCAATTGAAAAAGTTATAAATTGCCATAAGTGCGGTTTTAAAAAATATATATATACAGGAAGAGGATTTACATACAAAAAAGATGTATTTGAAGGCTTAAATGCCGATATAGTAAAATCCTCTGAAAAGTTTGGTGAAGGACTTATGTGTGCCAGTCTAATATTTATTTCCAAAAACCTGTATAAACTTTTAACATTAAATTCTTTAGATAAAGACTTGGTATAGAACCGATTACTCTTGTGTAATAAAAACTATAAAGCCCGGCAAGCCAATAGGTAAGCCGGGTTTTTTTTGGACATGTAATCTTGAAGGAATAAGCCTTTATTGAATCATAAAAAGGGCCAGCTTAGCCTGTGGTCATGATTGTAATATTGACACAAATGGACAATGTAATTATATTTATATAATAAAATGGGAAAATCAGGTATGATATGTAAAAAAGGGGGATTAAGCAGATGGGCTTTTGGGGTTCAGGTTTATATGCCAATGATACAACCTGTGATGTACGGGACAGTTATATTAAACTGCTGCAGGATGGATATAGCAACGAGGATGCTTATAAAGCAATAATGGAAGAATATGAGGAGCTAATAGGAGATATTGACGAGCCGCTTTTTTGGTTCGCTTTAGCTGAGACCCAGTGGAGGTTGGGACGCCTTCTTCCTGAGGTAAAGGAAAAAGCTCTTGAATGGATAGAAAAAGGTGGTGGTTTGGAGTATTGGGATGATAGCAAAAGCGGTGGAGCCGGTTGGAAAAAGACTTTAGGGAAATTAAGAGAAAAATTGGATTCGCCTATGCCTAAGGAGAAAAAGGTTCGAAAACCACGTGTAGTTGATATGAATTTGTGGAACATCAATGATGTTTATGCATATCAGTTTCATGAAGGTAGCATATATGGACACGATTTTGATGGAAAATATGTATTAATTCAAAAAATTGGGGAGAGTATTGATAAGTTTTCAGGAAAACCCAGCATGAGAATTCATATAATAGACAAAATCTTTGATTATCTACCTGATTTATCTGATATGAAAGATAAGCGAATATTACCATTAGATTTTCCTTTAAGGACCAAGTTGAGTGATGGGTTTATTAGGATGAGTGCATTGATACTTATGAACAAAAAAACGGATTATCCTGAGAAATATCTAACTTATATAGGAAATATACAAGGACCTGCTAATCATAATGACATTGAATGTTATTTAGAATGGCATAATATTGAAAGATGGTTACCTGATTTTTATCAAACATGGAAAGAGCTTAAATATGAGACAGTAGAAGAAGGGGTATACAAGTATAATCAACCGTAAACTGCTTTTATAAATCCTTGTTTTTTTCAAATGTGGCGTGTACTAAATTATCAGATAAGATAGAACTGATATAAATGATTTAATTAATGTATTAAGTAGAGTGAGTAATATGCTTAAAAAATATGCAAGTATACATATTTATGATACTGAGCAAGAAAAGAATTTAAAGGTTTTATCAGATTTTTATAATAAAGATAAATCATATGATGAAATTTATTTGAAAGCTGTTACAGTATTTAATAATATTAAAGTCAGGAAGATGTTTTAACAATATATAGAATTATATAAAATAATACTTATAGTTTTGACTCCATCCTATATTTCAATCTACGATGAAAACATATCATTTTAATGTGTTGAAGAAAGGGCAAAAGTGTTGTCAAAAAAAATAGAAAACCCTGTTGTTTATACATCAAACTTTAAAACAAAAGACGGCATAGAAAACTCTATAGCCATCTTTTGCTTTACTTGTGTTATTATATATAAAATATCATTACTTACCGAATTCTTTCCTGTTAATCCAATCAAGCAGATTATACAATGGCTTAAACAATACCAGGGTTATTATATAATTAGCGATGCAGTGGGTTACATCGAAGGGTATACCGTTTATGAAACCGGCCAATGCCATGGGAAAACCGCCGATAAAAATATACGGTATTGAGCAAAGGGCGCCAAAGCCAAGCCCGAAGGCTCCGGCTACAACAGCCCAGAAAAAAGATGATCTGTTCTTTCTGAAAATCATTGTTATCAGCATCAGCACAGTCCATACATACAGATAGCATATCCACCAGGAACCAAACCCGAAGATTAACCCTTCCGCAAAGACAAAGATATATATTATGGATAAGGTTTTCCACCCGAAAACTATGGTACTGATAATAATCAGCAAAGATACCAGTTCAATGTTGGGCAAAAATGATAATGCAACCTGAACGGTTAAAAGCAAGGCCGACATAATGCCGACTATTACAATATCTTTAGTTTTTGATGATATTTTCATAGCTTTAATAACCTTCCATCAGGGTAAGCTCGTATTTATCTTTATCCTGAATGTTTATCAGGTCTATTCCGGTAAATATTTCTTCCCCGTCCTTTGTAATGCACCACCATTCCTGCTTTGATTCGTCGGCTTTGCGGCCGTTAACTTCGGTAATATAAAAACCGTAAGTACTTGTCTGGCCTTTAATCATATCTTTTTCTTCCAATGCCTGACGGAGTGTATATGCCTCAGTTGTTATGACAAACTCCTGGACATCTTCGCCCGGAACAATAACCTGTACGGTTATCTCCTTAACACCTGGAGATGAGGGGTTCCTTTTGTTCAAAAACAGGTAAAGCAAAAGAACTGTGAGAGCAAAAAGACCCAGTGTTGCTAAAAATACTTTTAACCAATATTTTGCTTCTTTCATATGTATCTCCTTTCTTTTTGGCGGCTTTCTCTGCCATAAAGGCAATAAAAAAGCCTTTCGCATGAATAGGAAAGGACAATAAAGAAAGGATCTTTATTGTACCTTCGTCCATGACTCGTGGAAACTTCGGTACGGGTTTTAAGCAGGTCTTCTGACTTGTGGATCATTGCCTTTGGCTCCGGCCTTCCCAGATATAAATATCCAGTGGCTTATCAAATTGATGGAGCAGGCTCCCCACTTACAGCGGCGAGACCGTACAGGATTTGCACCTGTTTCCCTATTATGCCCGAAAACCATATTATTTATCAAAAATTCCTATCGGTATCCGGGACACTTAAAACCCATAGTTTTCTATATATAGCTGTTTTTGGTACCAAACAGCCTATATATTGTATGTAAAGTATATATCAACTGGGTATACTTGTCAATATAAAATTAAATCTGTTTATGAGATAAGATGTAAAAGGCATATTGGATAAATCAATCAAATATGGTATAATTTTCAACATAGTTAATATTTGTATTTTTATAACAGATATAAATAATAACAAAAAGGAGTAAGGGCAGAGTATGAAAATAACACAAAAACCATTCGGAAAAACAAAAAACGGGGAAGAAGCCACATTATATACTATAACTAACAGTAACGGCATGAAGGTATCATTTACCGACTATGGGGCAAATATAGTAAGCATAATAGTACCTGACAGGAACGGAAAATTAGATGATGTGGCTTTAGGTTTTGAAAATATAGAAGGTTATGAGGATAATAAGCCCGGTTTTGGTTCTTTTATCGGAAGATCTGCGAATCGTATCGGAGGAGCAAAGTTTGAGCTTAACGGAAAAGTTTATGAATTAGAAAAAAATGACGGAGCAAACAATCTCCACGGCGGAAGTCCGGGATACAACAAGGTTATGTATGATACGGAAATTTTTGAAGACGGGGATATGATAAGCATTGAGTTTTCCAGATTAAGTCCCGATGGTGAACAGGGTTTCCCCGGCAATTTAGATATTACGGTAACTTACAGCCTTACGGATAACAATGAACTGGTTATCGAATATCATGCGGTTTCTGATAAGGATACGGTTGTTAATCTGACCAATCATTCATATTTTAACTTATCAGGTCATAACAGCGGGGATATCCTTAATCATAAGGTTTGGATAAATGCAGACAAGTTTACTCCTACGACCGATGATTTAATTCCAACGGGAGAATTGCGGGATGTAGCAGGGACTCCGATGGATTTCAGAACATTAAAGCGCATCGGAGATGATATAAACAGTGATTACGAACCTCTTCGCCAGGCGGGAGGTTATGATCACAATTACGTGCTTAATAACGAGTCGGGTGAAGTGGAGAAGGTTGCAGAGCTTGTGGATGAATCAACAGGCCGGGTAATGGAAGTGTTTACAAATAAGCCGGGAATGCAGTTTTATACAAGCAATATGCTGACTCCCGTAGAGAACGGAAAAGACGGGGCAACTTACGGAAAGCGGGCAGGAGTATGTTTTGAAACCCAATATTTCCCCAATGCCTGCAATATTAAGTCTTTCCCGAGCAGTATATTAAAGGCCGGCCAGGAATATGATTTCGTAACCATTTACAAATTTTCTTGCAGATAATATACAATTTTTACCGCACGGTGATAAATATATCAGTGTTAATTTCTTAAGTATACGGCAAATTTAAAAAAGTCGTATCTGTATTTTATATGTTAAATGAATACTAAAAAAGCACAAAATAAAGCGGCCCTATTTTAATAGGACCGTTTTTATATATATAAAAAAGAGGAGAGCCCGGTAGAGGGGGGGAGGGTAGCTGCCGGGCATGTTTTATGAAAAAAATTATCTTGTAGGCAGGCAATATATATTTCAATATTTACTTTATAGCTTTATTTTAGCTTAAGTTTATTATAGTTACTAATTGTAATGTTAATATGGATAGATTGTAAACAATTTGTTAATAATTTATTAGTTTGACAAGATATATTTGGGTATATCAATTTTTTTCATAGCAGTTGTAATTATATGAAAGCTTTTGCAATAATTCATTGTTATTTGCATTTGCTGTATTTAGTAAATTTATTTGCCATATTTAATTAGAAATCAGAAATATGTAATTAATAAAAAATTAATAGTATCTATCATTTTATATGTTAAAATAAATTATAAAGGGGTATTTTTCGGAAGCATAAAGGAGAAAAGAAATGCGGGTATTTATTACGGTAATGAGCATACTTATTCCTGTGACCATGATCATACTGGGGTATTATTTTAGCATAAGGATTCCTAAAAAGATTAACTTTTACTTTGGTTACCGAACAAATATGTCTATGATAAATGAAGAGACATGGAAATTTGCCCACAGACATATAGGAAGAACATGGATTGTAAGCGGATGGATATTACTTTCTGTAACAATAATAGCGTTGTTGTTTTTGATAGGCAAAGATGTGGAAACTGTAGCAAGAATCGGTGAGATAATAACCTATGTGCAGTGCGGTTATTTGATATTAACTTTAATACCAACGGAAATTGCCTTAAGAAAAACCTTTGATAAAAACGGGAACAGAAAAAAGTAGGAGGTCAGCTTATGATAAGCAGAATTGTGGAGGAACAGAGAAAGTATTATCTGACTGGGAAAACCTTGGATTATAAATTTCGGATGAAAGCTTTAAGCAGGTTAAGGAACGCCATCATCCGTTACGAAGAAGACATATATGATGCTTTGTCCAAGGATTTGAATAAATCAATAACCGAAGCCTATCTTTGCGAAATAGGAATAGTACTTGATGAAATCCGTTTTCATCAGAGGAATCTCCATAGGTGGATGAAGAAACGGATAATTATGCCGTCCATAGGGCAACTTCCGGGAAGATGCTATAGTTTGCCTGAACCTTACGGCGTAACACTGATTATGGCGCCATGGAATTATCCTATAAATCTTTGCTTTGCTCCATTAATCGGGGCGATCTCTGCAGGCAATACCGCCGTACTTAAGCCTTCGGCATATGCGCCGGAAACGAGCAAGGTTATAGAAAAAATAATTTCAGAAGCATTTCCGCCGTACTATATAACCGTTGTTTCCGGAGGACGAAAGGAAAATGCTTTATTGCTGGAGCAAAAATTTGACTATATATTTTTTACCGGAAGCCCGACTGTCGGAAGGGTTGTTATGGAGGCGGCAGCCAAAAATCTAACTCCCGTTACTTTGGAACTGGGCGGAAAAAGTCCGGTCATAGTAGACGAAACAGCCAATATACGGCTGGCGGCCAGAAGAATCGCATTTGGAAAGGTGACTAATGCCGGCCAAACCTGTGTTGCCCCGGATTATCTGTTAATCCACAGTAAAGTAAAGGATAAATTTATAACCGAATATAAAAGGGCATTGCAAAAATTCTTCCCTGATAATGATATGTCACGGATGGTAACTATAATCTCCGATAAGCATTATGAACGGTTAAAAAATTTATTGACAGACGGCCGGACAATACTGGGAGGACATTTTGATGACGAAAGGCGGTTTATAGAACCAACCCTTATAGACGGTGTCAGTTTATCTGCCCCTATAATGAAGGAAGAAATATTCGGACCGCTTCTTCCGTTAATTACCTATGATAACCTAGATGAATGCATTGAAATAATAAGGTCACTTCCAAAACCTTTGGCCTTATATATTTTTTCTGAGAACAGAAAGAATATCAGGAAAGTCCTTAATGCCTGCTCCTTTGGCGGAGGTTGCATTAACGATACCATTTTGCATTTGGCCAATCCCAGACTGCCTTTTGGCGGAGTGGGTGAATCGGGTATGGGCAGCTACCACGGCAAGAAAAGTTTTGAAACCTTTACCCACTACAGGAGTGTATTTAAACAAAGCTCCAAAATTGATATTCCTATAAGATATATGCCATATACGGAAAAGAAATTACGACTTATAAAAAATATACTCAGATAAGTATGCAAAATGTGATAAAGCCAGGATTTATAAGGGGTTACCGCATCATTTTATTGAGGATATAAATATAACCAAAGCAAATATATATTTGGTTTTCACATCGATAAAAAAATTTTAATTAATTTTGTGCGTCATTGGCGTTCCTAAAAGTTCGCCTATGACGCACAAAACATGCTGGATATTTTTTATCGGTGCCTTACAGCAATATCCTCTTCATT
Organism: uncultured Herbinix sp.; assembly: GCA_964538605.1. GTDB lineage: Bacteria > Bacillota > Clostridia > Lachnospirales > Lachnospiraceae > Mobilitalea. The sequence goes on from CAZIHC010000082.1 coordinate 7,591, forward strand.
TATTCATGCGACAGCCCCTTATTGTTTATTTTTATAGCGCTTATAAAGTATGCCTAAGTTAAAATAAGAATTTGCTTGGGCCTGGAGTAGAAAGTTCAAATTAAAAAGTCATGTATGTTTTTAATAAAACGGAGTCCCGTAAAAGAAATCCCATAATATTATAATATTAAAAATAAGAATTCACATATGCATGACCTTGTTGCGGGAAGATTCGATTCGCGTTTTCATACGGTGTCCTGAATATTAAATTTAAAAATTTTTGGTTACGTATTAATTTATAAAGAATTTTGACGAAAATCATATATATGCTTGGAGCTTATAAAGGTGTGGCTTTTTCAAAAATTTTGTCATATAATATTATGAAAAATATTGTAGGATTCTGCTGTCGAATTGCATTATAAGGAAACGGTTACATCAATTGCAGAGTTTTAATTTATGTCGTGGGCGAATAATATTAACAAGCATACATTTAAGATAAATTAATTTTTGACTTTTTATAGTTTAGGAAGCAGGTGGTCACATGGCAAATGTTTTTCGTAAGTTAATAAGAAAGGAATTTGGGGAAGTAAATTATCACCGCTATTCCTCTTTTATAAAAAAGAATATAGATAAACGCAATATAAATGACCGGCTAAACGACAGCCAGATCATTTTCAATGATATGTATGAAAAATTAAAATCCAGAGATATAAATTCCATATCGATGATGCATAAAAGATTAAATGATACTATGCTGTTAGCCTTCCGTATAAGCAAAAACTTCGGTTTTGCATTTTTGGTTTATCTTATGGCTACAATATATCTGCTATTAAGGGACATGAGCCCGCAGCTTACCACTATATCTTTAGTACTTGTTAATGTAAGCTTTTTATATAAGGTCTATGAATTTATATCCAACAAATTTTGCTACGTTGATGCCCAGCTTATACTGGTTTACAAGGCAGTACTTGACAGGCTTATTTTGAACAATAAAAATAATATAAAGGATGAATGATATAATAATTTTTTCCCTTTGGGGACAGAAATATTTATATATAGTAAATAATAGAGCAATTTTACATTTATTAAATTTGGCCGAACCGGCCGGCACGTTTATTAATGTAAGATTGCTTTTATTTTACAGATGATTTGATATAAAAAA
>CAZIHC010000083.1:0-8729 GCA_964538605.1 uncultured Herbinix sp.
AAGGATATGATCGAATTTTTCATCGGGGTACAAACTTTCATCCAGGGCATTGCCGCATATTGTTTTTATGTTTAATCCCTTTTCCTTTGCCTTACCTTTGGCAAATTCCACATTTTTATCCGATAAATCAAATAATGTGACATCACATCCTCTTGATGCCAGCCATAAGGAAAATCTTCCCGGTCCTCCGCCTACATCAAGCACTTTTTCTCCGGGCTTAATATACTTTTCCAGCATCCTTGCAGTAATTATGTACTCAATAGTATTTTCATTTGCCCTTTCCCACTCCAAAAGAGGATCGCTGTCATAATGAGATTTAATGGTTTCTGTATTTTCTTTAACGTACACCATACAACCACATCCTCATTTTAATATTTTTCTGATATTACTACACCTCTTTCAAAAATGTCAATCAAATAATTTAAATTTTAATTCATATTACAAAAATTCCATATAATGCACAATAATTATATATACATTAAATAATTATATGTATAATTTAATAACAGTAAACGGCATATTTAGTTTAATCGCTAATTATCCTGCATAATAAAATTAAATAAAATGAGACGGCTTTGATGATACCTCCCATATATGGATTATGTTAATTAGATTATCAGACTTAGCTGTATAGATTATTTAATATTTAATGGGCAGATTTTAGAAGTATTTTATAATAATATAGTAACAATTGAAACCAAAGGAATTACATGCTAAAATAGGATATACTTATCTAAAACGGAGGACTCATGAATGGGCAAAAAACATCAAAAATATGGTCTATTAATTCTACTGATTCTCTTTTTTTCTTCCTTTTCTTACACCAAAGTATTAGCTGACTCTACCGTCAAAGCCAAATTTGCTCAGATTGATATGTATTTGGATGGTGAATCTGTTAGGTGTAAAACATTTAATATCTCGGGTGACTATTACTGCAATCTTGTCGATCTGGCAGGATTCTTTTCCGGAACTGCAAGCCAATTTAATGTTACAATCAGCAAAAGCAAAAAAACAATCAATATCACAACCGGTAAAGATTATACCTCATCAATCCAGCAGGATTTTATATTTTACATTTATAACAAAAATTACAATGCTAAACCGCTATCGAAGAAAATTTATGTAAACGGCAAGCAAAGCAATATCAAAGGTTATACAATAGACGGCAACGATTATGTTAAGCTGAAAGACTTAAGTAAAGCAGTCCCTTTTGATATGGAGATGTCCTCAAATAAAAAACAGATTTATCTTTTTTCCAAGTTACCCAAAAACTCATACAGGGTAATCACTGCAAATGAAATAAAGTCAAATCCTGTTACTCACACATTTTCCAGATGGAAAAATACACTTATGAACTACTTGGTTTACAATGATGACAAAACAATCAGTGTAATTGAGGCAAACTGGTCAACAGAAGGAACTATCAGTATAGAAACATACGATGAAAAATTCCGGCTTAAATCAAAGAAGCAGCTGGAATATGAACTTCCCATATTCGGCGGATTTTACAGCGGTGAAAAATATAATTATATTGTATTTGGTGATACAAATACTGAAGAAAATGACAATAAAGAAGTCATACGCATTGTTAAGTATAATAAGGATTTCAAACGTCTTGACAGTGTTTCCGTAAAAGGGGGAGAATCTTTCACTATAGTACCTTTTGATGCCGCTTGCGGAAGAATGAGCGAAAACGGCAACCAATTGGTATTACATACTTCACGCTTAAGATACAAAACTATAGACGGAAAAAACCATCAGTCTCAATTAACAATTGTAGTTGATACCTCCTCCATGGAAGTATTAAATTATCTGGGTGAATTCCAGGATAATCATGTAAGCCATTCTTTCGACCAATATGTTCACTTTGACGGAAATACTCATGTACTTATTGATCACGGAGATGCTTATCCCCGTGCCGTTACTCTGACCAAACAACGTATAGATGATTATATTAATGACGGTTCTTTTACCTATGACAGAGTAAATTTGTTTGACATCCCCGGTTCAGTTGGCGCAAACTGTACAGGAGTAAGCATCGGAGGTTTCGAAACTTCCTCAGAAAACTATATAGTAGCCATTAATTCTGTTGATCATTCATTGGTTAAAGAATATACCAATTTTTCAATGAAAGGTTTGGAAATAGATCAAAGAGATATTCTTATATGTACCGTTTCCAGAAACAATACGGCCGACTCAAAAGTCAAACAAATTAAGCTGGCAAAATACGTCGGTACTGATAAAATCGCATCCGTTCCCAAATTGGTTAAAATATCTGACGATAAATTTATGGTATTATGGCAGGAGTTTGATTTAACCGGCAAAGAAGGTGACTTGAAATACGTATTTTTGGACAAGAACGGCAAAACTACTTCCAAAGCCAAATCGGTTAAAAACTTTATGCTGTCGGATTGCCAACCTATAGTTACAGATAATAACGTTATTTGGTACACAAACGAGAAAGGATGCAGAATATTCTATAAAATACCTTTGAATTAAATATTCCGATATGCAAATTAAAACGTATATTATTAGCAGCATCAAACATTATATAAAAACCGGATGTAATATGATTTGTTATAATCGGTATTTACATGACCGATATACTCATATCACATCCGGTATTTTGTATGTAAACATATTATTGGATTTTCTTTTTTGCCTGTTCTTAAAAGCAGGCATTGATATATTCCATGGCTTTATAAACAACTTTTAATACATTTTCATATGTTTCCAATTCTTTTATCCGTTCTGCAGTAAACCATCCTATTCCCTGAATTTCTGTTTCCTGCTGCACAAATTCTTCATTTATTGCTTCACAGAGATATATCATATCTATATGATTATGGGTTCCGTCTTCATTTATATCTTCAAGAAGCACTAAAAAAGGTGTTTCAAGTTCCCTGCAACGGTTACTGCTTAATTCAAGATTTCTTTTATTGCTGATAATTCTTGCCTTTATTCCTGTTTCTTCATATATTTCCCTTAAAACTGCGTCATCCGGCAGTTCATTTTCCTCAACATGCCCACCGGGCGGCAGCCAGACATTCAGTTTTTTATGATGTATCATCAAAATTTCTTTTTTAGAGTTAAAAACTATCCCCGTAGCTGTAAAATGGTTGATTATCAAATAATTTCCCCGCTTTCATCTGTTAGTAAAATTGTCAGAATATTAAACCGTAATTTCAATCCTGTTTCCGTCAGGGTCGGCAATTACGCTTTCATAATAACCGTCTCCGGTAGTTCTTGGTTCACTCAATATTTTAAATCCGCTGTTTCTTAGCTTATAGGTTAGCTCATCCACAGCCTTCTTGCTTCCGACACTGATTGCAAAGTGCGCCAATCCGGTAACTTCCTTATCGGTATTTTTTTGTCTGTTTACCGTCGGTTTTTCCATAATTTCCAGCCTGCAACCGTCGTCAAACTCCAAAAAATATGATTTAAATCCCGTCTTTTCATTTATATAAATGTTTCCTGCTTTAGCATTAAAAAAATTAACATAAAAATCTTTTAGCTTTTCCAAATTTAATGTCCATATTGCAAGGTGTTCTATCTTCACTTTACAAGCTTCATTCCTTTCATAACACTTTCTGTACACGTATAAGTGAATTATAATCTCTAACGATTCTTTAAATTAATTATCTTTCTGAATGACTGTTTTCCCCATTCATTCTTAAGAATATTCTTTTAACATTTTCTCCAGAATATCAGCAAATTTTTGAATATGAGGCCCAAATGATGCCAACCACTTTTTCGTATCAGGTTCATTTATATATTTATCAGGATTATTTCTAATCGTAACCGCCTTCTTTAAAACATCGGGTTCGGTGCAATATCCACTGTCAAGTGCCCATAATCCTGCTTTAGTCTTGGAAATAACATAACCGGTTTGTAAAGTATAAAGGCTTGCTTCCAATCAATAAGCTTTATTATGATTCAGTAATCTAAGCACCATAATAGTACTGTCTATAATCCGGTTCTTTCTTGTTCTCCACGAATCCGACAGGGGAAAGTCGTAACGGTTCGGTTTTTTTGGCAACTCCCAAAGACCGTCTTCGTTTCGTTGATTTAATATCCACTCAAAGTATTTGTCCTCGTACTTTTTCCATCCGTTAAATTTTGAAATCAAAGATAAAGCCCGTATCCAATGGCAAAAATCTCTGCTGTCCCTTCTTATAGCATCGATAGTAACAAATTCTGATAAGCCGCTATTGTAAACATATATTACTCCGTCTGCCTTGGTCATGCAATAATCCACCAAAGCCCGGTCAGCGGAATCGCTTATATATCTTTCTTTGTCTGTCGGTGCTAGTAACAGCAAATTGTAATATCCGAAAGCCGGTAAGGTCTTTTTTGTGTAAAATCCGAAATATTCGTTTTGTGCCTTGCCTTCTTCTTCTTTATCATAGTATCCTTTGGCAAAAGCCGCCTCGGCAAAATAAGCCCAGCGTTTTCTGTGCATAACAAGAGCTTCGTTATCTTCATCAATCACTGCCAGCATTCCGGCACAAACCAAAGGCACAAACATTTCCGGCCACCACCGGATATTATCTTGTTTTTCGGACTCATCGAAACTTTCTTCACCGTTAAGTACTTTTAGTATATACTCAGTCACCCTTCTTAGGCACTTGTGATTCTTGTCCAGTCCGTATGAAAGGCATTTTCGGATCATATCTTCGGAAAATCCGTGAAAAGGCGGCCAAAATCCTCTGTCATTCTGTTCTTCCTCAATCTTTTTAACAAACTGATGATTACATACTCTGTCATATGCATTTTGATATTCAAGGCTATCCGGACTTAATTTTTTAAAGTCTTTCAGAAGAACAAATTCAGGTATAGGGTCCGGCTTCATATCAAGAAGTTTATCCACAACAGGATTTAAATCAAACAATAAGCTCACTCCCATCAATTAGCCTAAAGCAAACAGCTCCGGGCAAAGTTATAACAGCACCTGCTGCTATGATATATCCTAAGCATCCAGGCAGTTGATTCTAATTTTAAACGCATTTTATTCTTTTTGGCTTCTCCCAAACCCATATGGTATCCCAACACATAATATTTATTTTTTTCTTCCCTCAGATAAGATGCGGGAAATTCATATAATCCGTCTTTTTCAAAACCTTCCAGATATTCCAGGTTGGTTTTAAACCAGGTAGTTTCTCTTGCTCTTTTAAAATTTGACATTAAGGCCATCTGCCACACCAGTGCATTATCATCTGTAGATGAGTTATCAAAATACCGGTACAAATGCATGGACCAACCCATAGAATAATATCTTCTTTTCATATCAAGCATAAGGCCATAACCGCTATACAACCGCTGATATCTCTCATCAAATATGTAATCCAATATCACATCAATTTTTTGCTGTATCGGTTCATCGTTTATGAGCTTTGTCAACAGGGCAAATGCAAAAAAGTCATGTATTGTGGGAAGTTTCCATACATTATATTCATATAGCTCCGGCTTTACCAAGGGATGCATTGCTCTGGCTTTCGGAATTACAGGAAAGCCTTTCGTATCCGTATAGATATTATAGTCTTTATTCTTTACAAAAGAGTATACTGCATCTACCCGTCTTTTTAAAATATCAATTACTATATTTTCTTTATATCCCATGTATGCCAGCCATGATGCCAAAATTGTGACATTTACCGTATCAAAAAAATTATTGTATGACGTATTTATATAATCAAGAATAAAGAGATTTACATCCCTAATACGCCTTTCATCATATTCTTTAATACCATAAGATATCAATTTGTGCATCGCGTTTTCAAAGCAGGTATCCGCTGCATTATGAACCTGGGGTTTGCTTATAAAATAATGTAAACACTCAATCCAGTACTGCACTTCAGGGCTTTTTACCATATTTATTCTTAATTCTTCTTTTTGCTCATCCAAGTATAAAGCCGCTTCGTTCTTTATAATAGGATTTCCGTACTCATATAAAAACCGGTATTTTTCATATTTATCCTGAATCATAAAACCCCCTGTGTAACATCATAAAATGTATTCTAATCTTCGAAATATAATTAATCTAATTCCGGTTTATTTCTTGCAAACCGCTATAAGCGGTATTAACATCTCTTTATCAGTTAATCCGGCATGATGGGATAAAAATTGATTAGACTCATTTGAATAAACAATGCCCATGTCCTTAACTGCAATAGCCATAAAATCTCCTATAAACTCTTCGAATTTCGGATGAATTATCCCCGGTCCGAATAATTTTCTTTCTAAAATCTCATCTTTAGACAGCAGCGAAAAATCATCCCCGAAATATTTATAAAATGCTTTTGGAAAATCCTCTTTATATTCATCTTTTATATAAAAAGCGGCCGCTCTGGGTTCAATTGATGTAGGCCGTTTTAACATTGATAATATTTCCGGATAGTCAGTAAGAACATAATGCCGCAGATTAATGTGACCATGATCGGCAGTTATAATTACTAAAGTATCGGATAACTTTCCGCACATATTCTCAATTTTTGCTTCAATTTTTCTGATGCTTTCTGTTACTATATTGTGATAGCAACCGTTTCTGTGCATCAGATCATCGGGACTTTCCCAATATCCGTAGATGTATTTTCTTCCGGGAGCCTTACATAACTTTATAATTTCTTCAACCAGCCCGTCCAGAGAATCAATACGGTTACTGCCAAAAGGAGAGACGCTATATGCCTCGGCTATACCGGCGCTTTTTATCTTTTCACATATGCTTATATAAGGTATATATCTCCAGCCCACATGATAGTCCGCAGCCATGACTGATGTATCTTTTTCAGTATTAATAAAGGCATTAACTATTTTGTCTATTTCACTGAAATATAAGCTCCATCCCAGCCAGCCGTGTTCCGCAGGGGTAAGGCCGCTTTCCATGCTTGTAGTTGCCGATGTAGTTGTAGGAGGAAATACTGTGTAATATTCTTTTATCAAGTTCTTGCGAAAAAAACTATCCTCGGGCAAATGAAACTTTAACGCATCACACCCCAAACCGTCAAAAATAATAACTACAACATTTTTGTAATTTCCCCTCAATAACTCATCTGCCTCTTTTAGCGTTTCATGCCCGTATTCTGCTCCAAAATGCTTTAAAATAGAACAAGCAAGATTAACTATGCAGTTATTATAATCAATAAGCATATTGCATCTCCACTTAATTAGGCCGGTAAAACATTGACCGCCTTTTATATGCTTATACATGCCTGCGGTTAATATATCTGTTTAGAGAGTCTATAAATTCCTCCAAAAATGCTTCCTCACCTAAAGTATTTATTTTAAAAAATACCGCCTGGCTTCCTCCTGATGTAATAGCCGTTATGAACAAATCATCTTCCACTTCCAGCAATGTTATATTCATACTGACTCTGTTTTTTCCGGTCATGCTGTATCTTTCATAAACCCTGACAGCCATTCTGGCATTACCCATAGTAATTGAACTTCCGTCTTCATAACTTGCAGATAAGCTGCCTTCAGTAATATCCCTATGCAGCCAATTAAGAAGTTCATCAAAATTTCCTTTCAGCCTTTTTTCATATTTAGCCATATTAAAATCCCCTTCAAGTATAAATTTTAATAAAATCATTTTAATCTTTATTTAAGTACTTGCAGTATAAATTTGATTACACCTGATATATCGTATTTTGATGTATAAAACAATTATTCATATATAATCTAAGCGTATTACTTGCTGGCAACAATTATTAAGCCTGCCCTTTGGTTACTGCCTGTCGAATACGGACATATCTCTTTGTCATACCTGTCACACAATTCCAGAAATTCATCGTAAAGTCCGGGTTTCTCATACAATTTCTCAAGAAAATCTTTTCCACAGAGATTTGTCAGTGTTCCTATTGAAGTTAATCTTTCTATTTTCATACCGTAATTTTCAAATATCTCCTTAATCTCCTGTGGCAAAAATGCCTTTACCGGTCCAAGATAATCGTTTGTACATCCTTTTACCAGCTCTTTGTTTTCTTCGTACTGATGAGTATGCCAAAAACCGTTATTAAACATTTCATAAATGGCAGGAATAAATCTTTCGTTACTAAACCTCATGCCTGACTTTAAAATTGATACAATCATATTTGCCCTGTTGGAAACAGTCATTATAACCTTCTTTTTGGCTACCCGTATCGTTTCTTTAATCGCAATTTCAGCATCAGAACCACAAAATGACACCGGACCGTCCATATTTATAACCAAATCAAAGGAATTGTCCTCAAACCTGGAAAGATCCGTTGATATTCCTTGTTCAAAGGTAATATTTTTAAGTTTCGTCTCTTCTGCTTTTCTTTTGGCTAATTCTATCATCTTATCAGATATATCAAAATGAACCACACTGTAACCTCTTTGGGCCAGAGGAACAGAAAAAGCACCGGTACCTCCTCCGACGTCCAAAATGGTCTTAATATCCGGTGTAAGATGCTTGTTTATCTCCTTCCACCTTAACTCCCGGTTTATTTTTTCATCAAACATATCGATTTCTTCTTTATGTGCCTTGGCATCCCACCATGATTTTTCCAATTCGTAATCGGTTTTTACCATATTTGATCCCCTCCCATTTTTTGTATGATGTATCAGGCATAAATTAAATGCACGGATAAAAGCAATATACAATTATAATCCGACATTTCATAAATTCCATTTAATTTTGCCCGATAGTAGATATAAGGATAATAAAATTTCTAAATATTTTATCTTATAAGGTAAATCTTGTCAATAAC
>CAZIHC010000084.1:0-8642 GCA_964538605.1 uncultured Herbinix sp.
ACCTTTTTACACAATTATAAGGACTTAACTTTCATGAGAGGCGAACATAGTAACGCTTTCACCAATTTTAAGTTTATTATGCCAATGTGTTAAATCAATATCATCCCAAATTTCATCACTATATTCATCGGTATAAGCAGGAGTACCAAATTGTATTCCTGTAGAAGTATAGTGTAGAGTTTCCTTCATAATTAATCTACCAGGAGAATCTACTTTAGTTCGTACACCAAATCCATGTGAATATCCCCAAGATTCACCTACTAATGTTCCATATGGACCTGCAGGTGTACTTGCAACGTTAGCCCATGATATTTTAGATGTACACATAAGTAGATTTAAAACTAAAGTTATTGCAAAAAATCCCTTTAGCTTTTTCTTTAATAACATTTGATATACCTCCTATAGAATTGTATGAATACCATCTGACATTCCAAATAATACCATATTATAACATATAATGCAACTATATTACAAATTTTAATAATATTTAGAATAATCAAACATTATCTGTTATATATTTTTAATATTATGTAATAATTAGTAAGTTATTATAAAATTATATGGTAATAATGACTCTATTTATGGTTGAAGTTTTTTTACTATGCTAGTATAATAATGGGAAGATATATAAAAATATGTAAGCAAATTGTACTACAAGTAAATAGTTTAATTATTGAGCAAATGAAATTGCAGAAAGGAAGTTAAAAATGTCTAAGAAGCAAAACTTGCAACATGACTTATTTGATAATATTCTTCATGAGGAAGAATTAATTGAATATGATGATTTATCTAGTGCATTGTCAAAACAAGTTACTGAGATACTTGGTAATGACTTAGGCTATAAAAAGAAAAAAAAGAAAAAATATAAGGTTGTTTTTATACTTACAGGAGCCATATTATTTTCGTTAGCTGCCTGCTTGATTATTCTGATTAGAACGAAAAGTGGGCGAAAATTTTATATAAATTAGCCAGTAATTATATTTATGAAGCAGTAGACAAAGATAAGGGTAATGTTGACATAGATAATAATATAAATCTAACTATAAAAACAATTGATTTTGATGTTGACACAATGAAAAATAATTATAAATATAGGCATGAAGATTATGTAACTAACTATCTTATTTTTGGGATAGAAGAAATCAAAGGAGCTAAAAATACAGATAGTATGATGATTGTATCAATTAATACAAAAGATAGATCCATAAAAGTAACATCTATTTTAAGAGATATTTACATAGAATCGAAGGAACCGAAAAAACTGAATGCTTTTTATGCTGAGGGAGGGGCTGAGAAATTAATTGATGTTATTGAAGAAACATTCAAAATACATATCGATGGCTATGCATCAGTAAACTTTGAAGCTTTTGAAAAAGTAATAGATAGACTCGGTGGAATAACTATAGAATTAGGTAAAGAAGAAGCTAAATACCTAAACACTACTAATTATATATCAAACCCGGCATACCGTAATGTTAAACCGGGAATAAATCATTTAAACGGTAATCAAGTTTTAGGCTACTGTAGAATACGCAGAGTAAAAACGCTTGGTGGAGCTAATGATGATTATGGAAGGACTTTGCGTCAACGCAGAGTATTAAAAGCAATCTTTGATAAGTACAAATCTGAAAATATTTTGACTTTAATGTCTATTATGAAGGAGTGTTTGAATTATGTAACTTCAAATTTAGAAAAAAATCAAATTGAATATATATTGGAAACAGTTATTGAGAATAAAATAACAAAAATGGATGATTTTAGGATACCCGTTAATGGCTATTTTCAGGCACCAAAAAAGTATAATGGTATTAAATATCCTTTGGTTCTAGATTTGGATAAAAATATAATAGAATTATACAAATTTATCTATCTAGATACAGAAAGTGAAGCAGAGGAAGTATTGAAATTGTACAAGTAATAGGTTTTGAGAATGACATGTATGTAATTGTAGAAATATCTTAGATTTCTTAGTTAAAACATTTTCTATATTAATAGGACTATTATATATTTCATTGTTTTATTAAATGGCATAATTTGTTTTTAAATTTAATATTCGCTAAACAAAAAAGAGATACGCTGACATTTTTTCAAGTGTTGTATCTCTTTTTGTTATGTAAATAAAACTATTGTGATAACAAGTAAAATTTATTATGAATTATGTGTGCAACATACCGATATTTTATTAGCTTTAGCTTATGACCAAGTTTTGTGAAAGGATCAGTTATGAATGCTCTATCTGTAATTTCCAAATTGCAAAAAAAATATACAAAACTGCCTGGGTATATGATATAATCTTTGTGATAACATTGAATGGATTACCCGGCACGCGATCGTTTAGTAATTCGAACGGAGTGACACTTTAACAGTTCCGTAAAAATTGAATTAACGGAGGCTATAATGTTAAATTTCAAAAAAATCAGACTGATGACTAAACTTGCCGTATACGAAAAAAAGGAAGGCAAGGAAGACATCTATCTAAGTAAATATTATAAAACAGATTATGTGAGATTACAGGTGTTAAAATCAATTTTAAGTGCAACAGTGGGTTACGGTTTGATTTTAGGACTGATTGCATTGTATAAAATGGAATATCTTATAAAAAATGCAGTAACGCTTGATTATAAGTCATTAGGTACTTATATTCTTGGTTTTTACATTATGATAGTTACTGTATACGGTTTGGGTTCACTGGTGTATTATTCAATGAAATATGATGCTTCGAGAAAAAAACTAGCAAGGTATTTTAAACTGTTAAAACGTTTGGAAAGACTATACAACGACTCTGCCCAAGAGTCTTAAGTTTGGAGGATTTCATAATGTTACCGTTACTAGAATTAAGGGAAAGATTTAAAAACTTTTATCAAAGATACGATACGTATCTGTTGCCTGTTATAAAATTTATTTTTGCACTGGTAGTATTTAGTATAATAAATAAAGAGCTTGGCTATGATGCAAAGCTTAAATCATTGCCAATTGTTTTAGGTATTTCCCTGCTTAGTGCATTTACACCGTCAGCCGTTATGGTCCTTCTGGCTGCCGTGATATCGGTGCTTCATGTATATTTCATTTCCCCGATATTATCTATTATGATTATAGTTATATTGATGATTCTTTATTTATTGTTTATTAGATATACACCGAAACTGGGATATGTACTCCTTGCCATACCGATATTGTTTCAGCTGAAGATACCTTATATGCTGCCTATTTTACTGGGCCTGGTATCAACACCTGTAGCCATGATCCCAACAAGCTGTGGTGTAATAATTTATTTCTTATTCCAAATAATTAAAAATGCTGTAACCATGCAAACCAATATTTCTATTGAAGATATACTTCAGCTTTATACTTATGTGGTTGACAGCCTGATAGGAAATCGCCAGATGATAATGACCATACTAATTTTCTCATTAATAATAATGGCAACTTATTTTATAAGAAAAATGTCATTCAATTATGCATTTGAGATTTCTATTCTGGCGGGAGGCCTGCTCAGTATATTGGGCTTTTTAATAAGTTATCTTATATTGAACAGGGCTGACCAAATTTTAAGCATGATTATTGGCTCTATTGTTTCAGCCGGTTTGGTATATATCATACATTTTTTCAGGCTGACTTTGGATTATTCCAGAGTGGAACATGCCACATTCGAAGATGATGTATATTATTATTATGTGAAAGCCGTTCCCAAGGCAACCGTAACCATATCTGAGGTAAACATCAGGCATTATAACGTAAAAAATACAAAAGCCAGGGAATTTAGCGATCCGGATACGGATGAATCTGATATCTATAATTTTGAAGAAGATGATGATAATTAATAAAAACGCCATGATTCTATCACAATATTAGTATAAGCTTAATGTTAAAAACCGGGGCGGCAATTAAATATGCAATATTCAGATTTAAACGGCGGGAGAGAAACAGATGGAGGCAATTAAGCGATTTTTGTATGATTATCGAATATCCATACCGAAAGTATATATTACCGATATCTTTGAGATAATAATACTTGCTTTTCTTATTTACCATGTCGTCAAATGGATTAAGAATACCAGAGCATGGACATTGGTAAAAGGTATTGTCGTCATCATGCTTTTTTGGTTAGTCGCCGTTATATTTAATCTGAATGTTGTTAAGTGGCTCATATCTAATACTATAGACGTAGGAATTATCGCAATTTTGATTGTATTTCAGCCTGAACTCAGGAAAGTCCTGGAGCAGTTGGGTCAAAAAAATATAGTACGTTCAATACTTATATTTGATGACGTTAAAGAAAAAAATGAGAGATTTTCGGATGAAACAATAAACGAGATTATAAGGGCAACATTTGAATTGGCACGAAATAAAACCGGAGCCTTGATTGTTATTGAAGAGGATATATCCCTTCAGGAGTTCGAAAATACCGGTATAACTTTAGACAGTGCTATCAGCAGTGAATTATTAATCAATATATTTGAGAGGAATACCCCGCTTCATGACGGAGCGGTAATAGTAAGGGGGAACCGGATTGCCGCTGCAACCTGTTATCTTCCCCTAACGGATAATAAGCAGTTAAGTAAGGAATTAGGAACAAGACACAGGGCCGGAATAGGTATAAGCGAGGTGTCCGATTGTCTTACCATAATAGTATCGGAGCAAACCGGCAAGGTGTCCATAGCAAGAGAAGGTAAGCTGATACGCAATGTGGACGGGGATTATCTTAGAGCTAAGATGATTGAAGCTCAGAAAAAGACTCCTGATACCAAACGGTTAAGGTTTTGGAAGGGAAGACGGGAAAATGAAGGAAAAGCTAACTAGAAATATAAGCCTTAAAATTCTGGCAGTTATACTTGCTGTTTTAATGTGGCTTATTATAACCAATATAAACGATCCCGTCCAAACAAAAATCTTTAATGATGTTCCGGTTACCATAAAAAATGAAGAATTGATTAAGACAGAAAATCAAAGCTACGATATTCTTGAAGGGGAAACAGTTGATTTTAAAGTTGCGGCAAGGCGGTCGATAATACAAAATTTAACAGCCTCTGATTTCATAGTAGAAGCTGATTTTGCCCATTTGTCCAGTGTTAATTCGGTTAATATAACGATTACACCCAAAAGATATAAAGATGACATCGAGATCGTCGACAGAGGCGACGTACAGCATATGATCATCAGTATAGAGAAGTTATCTTCTAAGCAAATCAAAGTAAATATTGTTGAAAAAGGCAAGGTGGCCGAGGGTTACTGTATAGGGACAAAAAAAGCCAGTCCTGTTATAATTGAAGTTTCAGGTCCGGAAAGCAAAGTGGAAAAAATAAAACAGGTAATAGTAGAAGCAAATGTGGAAGGGGCTTCTTCAAAAACGATATATCGCTTGCTTGAGCCGTATGCGCTGGATGAGGAAGGAAACGTTATAGATTCATCCAGGCTGACCTTCAGTCAAAACCGAATAGAGGTTGAGATTCAGTTGTATCAAATAAAAGAGATACCGTTAAAAATTACGGCAACCGGACAGCCTGCCGATGGATATGTTATGACAGGTATAGAGTATCAACCTAAGACAATCGAAATTGCGGCAGAAGATTCAAAGCTCAAAACTATAAATGCACTGGAAGTGACGCGGGATATTACCGGTGCCACCGAAGATATTGAAGAATTTATTGAACTTAGGGATTGGCTGGACGGTGGAGTGTTGCTTGTAGGGGAGGATACAACCGCTTCTCTTAATATCAGGATTGAAAAACTGGAAACCAAAGAAGTATCCATATGGCCCAATGATATTGAACTTAAAAATAAATCCGACAGCCTGAAAGTAGAGTATATTACTAAAGGACCGATCAAAGTATATGTCCAGGGGCCTGCCAGTGAAGTCGAATCTATAAACCGGAATAACTTAAAACCCTTTATAAATCTTTTAGGTTATTCCGCAGGTACATATTATCTGGATATTGAAGCTGATATATCAAAAAATATAAAACTTAACGAAGAACCGAAAGTGTTATTGAATTTGATACCTGCGACTTAATATAAAAATTAATTTATAAAATACAATATTGTTTGTTCGCTTATTAAAGCAAATAAGCAAATGAAATATTAAGTCTTCATATTGCTTATTTGCTTTTTTTATTATACATAAATTTTTTCATATAATGTGTTCAAAAAAATAATGCTATTAAGGTATAATTAAATGTAAAATTATAGAAAATAATGATATAAATAAATAATATGAATTAAATAGGGATATTTAAAGAATATAAAAAATTAATAATTCAGGCAGAGGCATCATGGTTTATATGAATGGCGCAAAAGGTACAAAAAGAGCAAATTTGACTAAATTTTACAAGAAATGCATTTGTTTAAGATATTCGATCCTGTTTATTATATTATCGTTTATCACATTCCTGCCCTTTATTATTGAAGGGAAATCATTTGTATGGCAAATTGACGGTATAAGCCAGCATTATCCTATATTATGTTATTACGGTAAATTGCTTAGAGGTTTACTTACGGGAAAAGGCTTCCCTATGGTTGATTTTAGGCTGGGTCTGGGTTTTGATACAATTATGACCCTGCATTACTATGCGCTTGGAGACCCTATTTCGCTACTTGCCGTTTTTATGACTCCGCAAAGTTCTGTTTTAATATACGGATTACTTGTGATATTGCGCTTATATCTTGCCGGATTGGCATTTTTGCTTTATGCAAAATTATGGAGCAAAAATGATTTTGCCATAATATCGGGAGCTTTAATTTATACTTTTTGCGGATACTCTTTGTATGCTGGGGTAAGGCATCCCTTCTTTTTAAATCCTATGATTTATTTGCCGTTACTTTTTATTGGTATAGAAAAGCTTTTAACTAAGAAAAAACAGGCAACGTTTATATTGGCTGTATTTTTATCGGCAATAAGTAATTTCTATTTCTTTTACATGCTTTCAATAATCGCAATAATAAATTTTATAATCAGGTATTTTAATCTCAATAAGAAGTCAAAGCCTAAATTTATAAAAGGCTTTTTAACAACCGGTTTTTATACGGCAGGTTATTACCTAATCGGACTTGGAATGGCTGCAATTGTATTCTTACCTGTAGTATATGGTTTTTTGCAAAACGGCCGTGCGGAAAGCAGTCCGAAGATGCTGATAAGCATTTTCCATTACACTAAGGGCTATTATATTCGTTTATTGCAGGGGCTGTTTGCGACGGGAGTATCACCCGGTTATTGGGTAAACCTTACGTATTCTACGGTATTGGCAGCAAGCCTGGCAGTGGTGATGGCTTATAAAAAGTACCGTAATATAAGAATTTTGGTAATTTCTGTATTTTTGGCCCTGTCAATACCTGCCTTTGGATATATGATGAACGGTTTTGCATATATCACAAACAGGTGGGTTTTTGCCGTCAGTTTAGTAGCAGCTCTTGTTTTTGTGTTAACTTTTGAAGAATTGCTAATCAGAAATAAAAGAGTTACATTCTTTCTGATCATAGGAACAGCCGGCTATGGCCTGCTGGCGTTTGCATTTAGTTCCGGAAGTACGGTAAAATACGAATTTTTTATCTTACTTTTTGTATCGGCTGTGATTCTGCTGCTGCAATCAAATCGGTTGAACATAAGAAATGCAACTCGTGAACTTATACTTGCCTCTTTGGTTGTTTTTACTTTGGCTTTTCACGGACATGCCTATTATTCGCCGAAGTTTCACGGTTACGTAAACGAGTTTTTGACTAAGGATGAGGTATTAATAAATACAACAGAAGGCATGACCAAGTTGATTAATAATATTGAGGACGAGAACTTTTATCGTGTGGAAACTTACGGAGATAAAGTAAGAAACGAGGCCCTATGTGCAAACTTTAATGATGTATCGGCATATTTCAGCATCATGGACAAGAATGTTACAAACTATTATAAACAACTGGAATTATTGGATCAGCGCAATACCTACAGAATTGACAATCATGATAACCGCACCGCACTTAATGCTTTATTCAATGTCAAATATTTTATTACAAACCAAAAGTCTGCCGCTCCTTATGCTTATAAATTAATTGGCGAAAAAGAGGGAGAGGACAAGTATTATCTTTTTGAAAATTTATTTTGGATACCGTTCGGATATACTTATGACTATTATATGACCGAAGAAGCGTATGCAGATCTTAATACCCTGGAAAAGCAAAATATAATGTTAAGTGCGGTAGTTCTTGAAAACCCACCGGAAGGGTTTCAGAAAATTGTGCCGGATTCCGGAATGGGGATAAAAAAGTTAAAAACAGAGATTACTTTTGATGAAAATATAGAAACAGATAATAACAAAATTAAAGTAAAAGAACCAGGTGCCGCCATAATTATAGATTTTGAATCAGAACCTAAATCAGAGGTTTACTTAAGGTTAAAAGATTTTAATATTAGCAGGCGGGCTGCAACGATGACAAACTTAAGAGTAAAAGCTGACGGTGATGCCGCAAAGATTCTAAATGTAAGAAGCCCCTATCATAATACTTATTTCAGGGACGATTACCTAGTTAACACCGGTTACAGTAAACAAAGCAAAAGCCGAATTACAATCACCTTTTTGCAAAAAGGCACTTTCAGCTTTAACGGCATAGATGTATATAATGTGGACATGAATTACTATAAGGAACGGATTAAGGAGTTG
>CAZIHC010000085.1:0-8639 GCA_964538605.1 uncultured Herbinix sp.
TGTTCAAGGTTACCTAGCTGAGGAATTTTACACATAAATTAGGACTTGATCCTGTTTTGCAGATGGAGATCGTATTATTTATTATAGTTATAATCGCAATGATAATAGCTCCAGATATCATTATTATTATTACGATTTAGTATCACAATCAAAAGTTGAAATCGGAGAAAGCGATTATTTTGCTGTAATATCAGAGATTGTGAATGATAAAATATACCTGTCATTTTATGATCAGTCATCGGGTGAGTTACAACTTGGTTATATTATGAAGGATGATTTTTATGCTTTTAAATTTGATAAGGCAGTACCGTTAAAATTAGAATACAATGATTAAAATTCAAGTACAGAATTTTTGCTATGTAAATAAGAAAGTAAGAGGTTTGATAATACCGGTATTAAGTATGAATAATGACAATATCTCATTTTTAAGCAAGGATGTGTCATAATTTTATAGGAGGAGTAAAATGACTTTACAGCAGATAAGGTATGTAGTTGCGGTAGCCGATACAAATTCTATGAATGAGGCGGCAAAAAGGCTGTATATATCCCAGCCGACCCTTTCCGGTGCAATTAAAGATTTGGAAGCCGAATTAAACCTTACCATATTTACCAGAACCAATAAGGGTGTGGTACTGACACCGGAGGGAGAAGAATTTTTAGGATATGCAAGGCAGGTTTTAAACCAGATGGAACTGCTTGAGGGGAAATACATAGAAGGCAAGAAGATTAAGAAAAAGTTCGGGGTATCCACCCAGCATTATTCTTTTGCGGTAAAGGCGTTTGTTGATACGGTTAAAGAGTTTGATATGAATGAATATGAGTTTGCCATTCGTGAAACAAGGACAGCCGATGTTATAGCTGATGTAAAAAACGGAAAAAGTGAGATAGGCATTTTATATACAAATGAGTTTAATGAAAAAGTGATTAACAAATTGCTGAAAGAAAATCAACTGGAATTTCATCATCTGGTCAGTTGCAAAGGGTATGTATATTTGTGGAAAGGCCATCCTCTGGCATCAAAAGATAAGATAACTATGGAGGAACTTTTGGATTATCCGTGCCTTTCTTTTGAACAGGGTGACAATAATTCTTTTTATTTTGCAGAGGAAATTTTAAGTACGTATGATTACAAAAAAACAATAAAAGCCTGTGACAGAGCAACCATGCTGAATTTGATGATTGGTATAAATGCATATACATTATGTTCGGGAATAATCTGTGAGGAGCTTAACGGCAGTGATTATTGTGCAATACCGTTAGATATAGATGTAAATATGAATATCGGTTATATAACCAGAAGCTATGGAATATTAAGTGATATCGGGAAGAGATACATAGAAGAATTACAAAAATATATCAGCAATCATGTTATAAAGCAGCAGGTGTCAAATTAATAACCCGTAATATTATATTATTACGGGTTACGGCATACACGAAAACCTGTATCGGGACCCATACCGTTAGCCTCATATTTGCCCCGGTAGGAAAATTCGCAGCATACCACGTCTCCCATCCAGCCTCCGCCTTTCCAGATTTTATATGCGCTGCCTTTGGCACTGTCGGACTCTGTATACCAGTCCCAGCACCATTCTCTGACATTCCCCGACATATCATAAAGACCAAGTTCGTTCGGTTTTGAGGAACCGACAGGCTTGGTTCGGTTGTTATTGCTTACAATTTTAGGCCAGCTCCAGTCACCGTTCAAGTATTTATCACCGGAATTTCTCCAGTACCAGACCGCTTTATCTGCGTTATCGCTTCCGCTGTATATATAATTTTTACTTTTCTGTCCGCCGCTTGCCGCATATTCCCATCCGGCTTCCGTCGGCAGGCGATAACCGTTGGCATTCTCATTAATTGTTACCGTCCATTTGACATCATCGTATTCGCTTGTATTAAAAGGATCTTTTGATGTTTTATCTATGTTGTAATACGGTTCCAACCCTTCTTTTATGCTTCTTTTGTTGCAATATTCTATAGCATCGTACCAGCTTACATTTTCCACGGGATAGTTATCTCCTTTGAATTCGGAAGGGTTATTACCCATTATCATTTCCCATTCAGATTGTGTAATTTCATATTTGCTTATATAAAAATCATTTATTACTATGTCTTTACCGTAAAAATTGGAATGTTCATTTGTGAAAGTACCGCCTTCTACAAATACCATTTCATTAGTAATATTTCCATCAGTCGAAGTTTTTTTCGATGCCTTGCGGGTGCAACCACCCAGGAGCAATATCGATATCAGAATTAATAAAAGAATTTTTTTCATTGGTATATCTCCTTCTGAAGATGCTTTAATATATATTAAAACAGTATGTAGGCAGTTAAGTTAAGGTTTTATGTTACCGGATGCTTGTCCGGTTTTAGCCGGTTAGGTCATATTACGGTAGACTTAATAGCATATACTACCATACGGTTACGTTAGCGCTTCCGCTGCTTTGATAGCCTTCAACGGCCATAACCTGATATGACCAACTGCTTCCCAGATATAATCCTCTGCTTGCCCATGCGTTAACATGGTTAGCAAATGTGATTGACACATTGCTTCCTGTTGGCCGCTTGGAAGTGCGTACGCTCCAATACTGAGCGAAGGTCTGGGTTCCGTCTATTGACGGAGCATTGTATCTCATAGTTCTGTAAATATCATATGTTCCACCGTCACTGTATACGGTTCCAAGAGAATTTGATCCGGGTGGACGCCAATTGCCCCAACTGTCAACTACATAATATTCAATAAGTGCGTTTCTTGTCCATCCATAAAGGGTAAGATAACCGTTGCCTGAGGGAGCCCAAACACCGGCATTATAATTAATTACTCTGTTGGGGCTTCCGGTAGCCCAACCTTTTCCTACTACAAAGTTACCGCAATTGTACCAATTGACGCTGTAATTGCCGCCTGATCCGTTAACGGCGTTAACATAGCCGCCGCCGTCGGTCCAATACTGCCAGTATGTATTGGCATATGCATTACCGGCAAGCATTGTTGAAATGCAGATCGATGCAGCGAAAATTAATGCAATTACTTTTCTGAATTTTTTACTCATATTTTTCCTCCTTCCAAATGTTTTAAAATTTGCCCCTGCCTACATACTGTTTGAGTCCAAGATGTTACAGGAAATCATACTGTAATATTTGACATAAAGAGTAAAAATTTTACATGCACATATAATATAACATAAAATGAAAAAATATGCAATATTAATATATAAAAATTTTATAAATTTGTTACGTTCGTATGATTATATGAAAATAGTCTAAAAAATGTAAAGCCAAAATGGTTAAATCCTATATAAATTGAATATATGTATTCAATTATTTCGGCATATTATACAATTTAATATATTTTTACGAAATAATATACAATAAGTAAAATTTATAGGTTATTATATCTAAAATTAATATAATTTGATATCATAGAAATGAATTGGGAAAAAATGAATCTTAAATCTTTTTTAAATATTGTAAAAAGACTTTAAATTTCGATAAATTGTGATAAAATAATATAGCGTTTATCAGATTTCGATAGAAAAGATAAATGCTTATGAAACCGTTATGATTATTTAATTAGATTTGAAATGAGGTTATATATATGTATGATAATGATAAGAAGACGGAAGAATTACTAAAGCAGCAAGTCCTTGAAATAATGAACGAGGATAAAAATTCCCGTATTAACAATAAATCAAGTAAAAAGAACAAAGGAAAAAAGAAAAAGAAACGGATTTTAAGATATATAGGTATTTCATCTTTATTGATACTGGCTATGCTCATACTGGCTATAGGCACCAAACCCGGCAGAAGCATAATTTATAAAACTGCAAGTAAATTTGTTTACAGCAATATTAATAAGGGGGAACCCCTGAAAGAGGAAAAAGAAGATTTTAAACATGAAAAAAAATCCGGCAACGTTGTATGGGAGGATTATGTATACAATTTCCTGATATTTGGCGTCGAAGAGATAGGCGGAGCCAAAAACACGGACGCTATGTTAATCGGTTCCATCAATAAAAAGGACGGCAAGATAAAACTTACGTCCCTGCTCAGAGACAGTTATGTTGATATACCGGGATATAAGGCAAACAAACTTAATTCCGCTTTTTCCAAGGGTGGAGTTGACCTTTTGATAGAAACGATAGAGAAGAATTATAAAATACAGATTGACGGGTATGCCTATGTCAACTTTGAATCTTTTGAAAAATTGGTGGATATGCTTGGTGGCGTTACTATAGAACTTGGTAAAGAGGAAGCGGCATATCTTAATAAAACCAATTATATTTCAAAGAAAGAAAACAGAAACGTAAAACCCGGAGTAAATAAACTTAACGGTAACCAGGTAATGGGTTATGTAAGGGTAAGAAAAGTTAAAACTCTGGGAGGTGCCAACTATGATTACGGTCGTGTCGTACGTCAACAAAGGGTATTAAAAGCAATGTTTGACAGTCTGATGTCAACCAAGAACCTCTTTAAGATAATTCCTATCGGTAAGCAAGCTTTAAGTTATGTAACAACCGATTTAAGCCAAAAACAGATTGAAATACTGATGGAGGCGGTAATTGAAAATAAGATTACAACTTTGGAAACTTCCAGAATACCCGTTGACGGAGCATTTGAAGCTCCTAAAAAGTATAACGGTATCGGTTATCCTATAATTCTTGACTGGGACAAAAACTTAATCGAGATGTATAAATTCATCTTCGGGTATACTGAAGAAGAAGCATTGGCGGCTCTTGAAAGAGTAAAATAATATAGACTGACAGATGAAATTTTATAAAAAAGAATAATCATAAGTAAACAGCATGATTATGATTAATAAAAGGCTCTTTGCCATCCTTAAGAATGTCTGCCTTAGATATGACATTCTTAAGGACAGGTAAAGAGCCTTTTGTATTAATGATAAAGCCATATAACTGGCTTATAGAGCATATGGAGATACATTTTACATTGTTAATAAATATTACATTATTATAGACACAAGATGGAGAATTAAAAGTAAAGCCAATACATTGATTATATTAAAAAATATGGGAAAACCGACAAAAAGGTATTGGATAATATAACTTTCGAAATTCGGGAAGGTGAAAAGATCAGTATCGTAGGTTTAAACGGAGCAGGAAAAAGCACAATTGTAAAGCTGCTTTGCAGGTTATACCGCCCGGATTCCGGTACCATTTACATAAACGATATGGATATATTCGAATATGAACATATATCATACCTGGCAAATCTGGCTGCGGTATTCCAGGACTTTAAACTGTTTAATTTCTCCATACAGGAGAATATCACCTGCAAACCGGTCGGAGTTGACAATGAAAAGGTAAATAAAATCCTTGACGAAGTTGAAATAAGAGAAAAGATAGAATCACTACCTAAGGGTATACAAACCCTTTTTGGCAAGGAATATGATATCGAAGGGGTTGAGTTCTCCGGTGGTCAGTCGCAAAAGATTGCCATAGCAAGAGTTTTGTACAAAGACGCATCACTGGTTATTCTTGACGAGCCTACTTCCGCTTTGGACCCGATAGCCGAAGCTGAAATATACGAGAATTTCAATAAGATGGTCGGAGATAAGACGGCAGTCTACATATCCCACAGAATGTCATCATCTGTCTTCTGCGACCGAATACTGGTACTGAACAACGGCCGGATTGAGGCGTATGATACCCATAAGAAGCTGAGGGAGAATAAGGAGGGATTATATTATAAGTTGTTTTGAATTATAGGGTGTCAGGCACTGTAAATAATTTGTAAATAAAGTATAAACAAAGTGTAAACAAATCAAATAAGGTAATTTTTAAGGTGTTTGAGCTATTACGGTATCAAACACCTTTTTAATATCGGGCATATAATGCAATTAAAGCTAAATATAATCTGATAATTTACTTTTTTGTAGACCGAAATATTAATTATTCTAAATTATTTGGTGATAATAACGTATTGACAGCATAAAAACCAAGGTTTAGACTAATATTGTTGGCGTATTTTGATAGGGTTTGGATTAAGAATACGAAATTTAAAAGGCACTTGGAACAATTAAATTATAAAAAGAAAGGAGCGAGATGATAACAATGGACGCTGGCAGTAGTAATGGCATACCGGACCGAAGTTTCAATACAACAGAATATAGGACTGCGGAAGCGTCCGTTCGTTATTGACGCTTCGGTCTTTTTGTGCCTTTACTCCTGCCAAGTATGGCCAAGTATAGCAATATACTTGAGTTATGCTTTGGAAGGAGGTAATTTAAATGATCAAAACAACAGATTTTGAAAATCAAATCATTGAATTATTAGAAGGAAAAAAGTACAAAGAACTTAAAGAAATCATTTCAACAATCAATCCCTATGACTTGGCTGCATTGTTTGAGGAGTTGCCCGAGAAAAATATTATTTTATTGTTCCGGTTACTGCCTAAGGATCTGGCAGCAGAAACATTTGTTGAGATGGATCCGGAACACCAGAAAACTTTGATTGAAAGCTTTTCTGATGTCGAGCTGAAAGAAGTGATTGACGAGTTATATATTGACGACATGGTATATTTAATAGAAGAAATGCCTGCCAATGTCGTCAAGCGTATTCTTAAAAACTCATCCGAATATGACCGCAAGATTATTAACCAGATCTTAAACTATCCGCAAGATTCTGCAGGAAGCATAATGACAACGGAGTTTGTCAGCCTGCGTTCCGACATGACCATAGCCGAGGCAATTAAAAGAATACGGCAGATCGGTTTGGACAGTGAAACTTTTGATACATGTTATGTAACCGATAATGTAAATCATTTAATAGGGTATATTACTATCCGGACAATTATTCTCTCGGATGACGGTAAAAAAATAGAAGACTTGATGGAGAGAAATGTCATTTCCGTAAACACGCACGATGACCAGGAAGAAGTTGCACATTTATTCGGTAAATACGATTTAACCGTTCTTCCGGTTGTTGATAACGATAACAGGCTGGTAGGAATTGTTACGGTAGACGATGCATGGGATGTATTGGAGAAGGAAACGACAGAAGACATGGAATTGATGGCTGCTATAACTCCTTCGGATACCCCATATCTTAAGAAAACAACTCTGGAAATTTGGAGAAGCCGCATGCCGTGGTTGCTTCTGCTCATGATATCGGCTACTTTTACCGGCCTTATTATTACCCGTTTTGAGGATGCTTTGAAAGCATATGTGGTTTTAACAGCATATATACCTATGCTTATGGACACGGGTGGTAATTCGGGAAGCCAGTCATCGGTAACAGTTATCAGAGGACTTTCCCTTAATGAGATCGAATTTAGCGATATCTTGAGGGTTCTCTGGAAAGAATCCAAAGTTGCGGTATTATGCGGATTTACCTTAGCAGTGGTGAATTTTGCAAAACTAATGGTATTTGACAGGGTAGGCTTAAGTGTAGCTTTAGTTGTTAATCTTACTTTATTGTTGACAGTAATTATTGCCAAAATGGTAGGTTCCACACTTCCTATGCTGGCTAAAAAGATAGGATTTGATCCTGCCGTTATGGCAAGTCCCTTCATAACCACTATAGTTGATGCAATATCATTAATTTTATACTTCGCAATTACAGGAATGATACTCGGTTTATAAGAGTAATACATGCTTGCTCAATAGGGGGTGTACCTATGGTGTTACAGGAAACGTTTACATTAAAAAACGGAGTTAAGATGCCCAAGATAGGACTCGGCACCTGGCAAATACCTAACGGCGAGGAAGCTTACAATTCAGTAAGATGGGCATTGGAAGCCGGCTACAGGCATATAGATACGGCCATGGCTTATGGCAATGAAGAAAGTGTAGGCAGGGCTATCAAAGATTCAGGTATACCGAGAGAAGAGATATTTGTTACGACAAAACTGCCTGCCGAAAAGAAAGGTTATGACATAGCCCATGAATGCTTTAAAAAATCCCTTGAGGCTTTAGGTTTGGATTATATTGACTTGTATTTGATACATGCGCCCTGGCCTTGGGATAGAATCGGCCTTGATTGCACAGAAGGCAATATAGAAAGCTGGAAAGCTTTTGAGGAAATATATGACATCGGTAAGGCAAAAGCTATAGGTATATCAAATTTTGAACCTAAGCATATAAGGCCTATCCTGGAAATGTGCAAGCATGTGCCTATGGTAAACCAAATTCGCTTCCATATAGGCGAACGGCAGGAAGAAACGGTTGATTTTTGTGCCAAGCATAATATTTTAATTACGGCATATTCTCCGCTTGCTACCGGACGTATTCTGACTAAGAAAGAAATTGTGGAAATGGCCAAGAAATATAATGTAACTACCGCCCAGCTTTGCATAAGATATTGTTTACAAAAAGATACGGTGGTAATACCTAAATCCACAAAAAAAGAACGCATCATATCAAATGCTAATGTAGACTTTATTATTGATGATGAGGATATGAAGGTTCTGGATAGGTTATAAGTCTGCTTTTCGTAAATTCTGCAAGAGCAGTAAATATGAATTTATATAAAAAATCTTAATAAAGTATGTATTATAATAGTTGATAGAGTAAGCAATTATATAACTCCCGGTGCCTCGTTTAAATATGGCATCGGGAGTTGTATTATAAGGCTCTTTGTCAAGTGTTGGGGTATGATGTGTTTGAATCATGCTAAATTACT
>CAZIHC010000086.1:0-8586 GCA_964538605.1 uncultured Herbinix sp.
TTTTTATTGACTTTTGATACATTAGTACAACTTATTATGGATATTTACCATAATTTTAAGGAAAATTAACATGAAAAAAAATATAAAAAGACAAATATCAATAAAGCAAAAGCTTATTTTTACTTACACAACAGGTGTTATCATACCCTTGTTGCTATTCAGCCTTGCTCTTTTTCAGATACAAACCAATACAATGAAGGATACCTCCGCCGATTTTGCTTATAATGAACTGGTGCAAATTTCAGGATTAATAGACGGGGAACTTGAGCAATTGGTGTCTATTTCAAATTTATTGTATCTGGACAAAGAACTGAATGAGTTTATTAAGGAATATAATCAAAACCCGTATATAAAACCAGATAGTGACCGGTTAAACAAAATACTTAATAAATACAATTCAGGTATTAGTAATATTAATTTTGATTCCGTAATATTTACCAACAGAGGGGAAGTCTTTGGAGATGCTACTCTGATACATAAAGCGGATATGATTAATATTACCGAACAGGGATGGTATAAAAAGCTGTTAGACAGACCTTCTTATATATTATGGCAAAAAGATGAGGTACTTGATAATATATTTACTACCGCCGGACAAGATTATATTTACTTGATAAGAGAACTCCAGGACCGGGAAACATGGAGTAAAACCGGAATTATGGTTTTAGGTATATCCGAAAACGAATTACGGAAATTATATTCCGGGTATGTTAACGATTATTCCAGTATATTTATCCTGGACTCCCGAAACAACTTAATATCCGGTATTGCCAATCTTAATCTTAATGAGATACCCGGCTTCATTTATAACAATATGCATAACTATACCGGCAGCAATATCGTTGAAGAAGTAAACGGCCAAGAGCTTTTAATGACTCATTATACCATAAAGACGAGCAATTGGAAAATCTTCTTGTTGAATGATCAGAATTACTTATTGTCCAAATTTGATTCCATAAAATCTCTGTATTTAATGGTTATAGTAGTTTATTTCGTCATTACTCTCATACTGTGTTCACTGTTCCTTTCCAAATTCACAAAGCCGATACATGTTTTATATCAGCATATGGAAAAGGTAAAAGCCAATAATCTGGATGTTACCGTTCCTGTCTTATCAAGGGATGAAATCGGATATTTGTCTGAGCAGTTCAATTCTATGATAGGAAGAATAAAACAGCTGATGGACAACCTGGTTAACGAACAGGAAGCAAAAAGGCAAGCTGAACTTATCAGCCTTCAGACTCAGATCAATCCTCACTTTTTATATAATACTCTGGCGTCGATAAGATATTTGATATATACTGAAAAGAAGGAAGATGTCGATAATATTATCCTTTCATTAATTAGAATTTTAAGATACAGTTTGTCCGATACTAAAGAATTTATAAGTATCCAAAAAGAAATCAGCATACTTGAAGATTATATATTTATTCAAAAATTCACTTTTTCAAATACCGTCAAGGTTGAAATTGATATTGACGAAGAGATACTTAATTGCAAAACCATCAAATTAATTTTGCAGCCTTTGGTAGAGAATTCCTTTATGCACGGTTTAAAGCCTAAAAACGAAAACGGATACTTATCTATAAAGGGTTATGCAAGAGATAACAATATTTGTTTCGAAATATATGACAACGGAGTCGGTTTTGACCTTGGTGCAGGCATAAACCAAACAAACAGGACAGGTATCGGCCTGCATAATGTAAAAGATCGGATAAAACTCACTTTCGGTGACGAATACGGATTAAAAATTGAGAGTGAACCCGGTTCCTATACGAAAATAACTGTTAACATTCCCAGAATAGAGGAGGAATTCATATATAATGAATATTCTCATAGTTGATGATGATTTACTGATCCGTAACTGGCTGAAAATATTGCTGCAACAGATTAAAGATATAGAAACCACCATATACGAAGCTTCCAACGGCGGTGAAGCTCTGGAAATTTGCAAAAATAATCCCATTGAGCTGGTTATAACAGATATAAAGATGCCGGTGTTAAACGGCCTGGACCTGATTACCGAACTGAAAAAAGAATTTCCGTCAATCCGTTTTTGCGTACTTAGTTCATATGACGATTTCAGTTATGTAAAAAACGCATTAAAAGCCGGAGCTCTTGATTACATACTGAAAGCAGAAATGAAATTAGAAGATTTGACACAGTTGTTTGCCAAAGTGAAAAACAGTATTGATTTGGAGAAAAAATATTCTTCAGCCAATGACAAAACAGATCACGACATTTCCAGGTTAGTCATGCTTTATAAAGAATATGTAAAAAATGAAGATATAACAGATCTGGAATCATTTTTAAATAAATTGCATCCGGATTTGACCTGTGATAACCTTATGATTGTTGTCTTTACGGTATCCAATAATGGTGGCAAATCCGATGAAAGGATTGCCTCTATAACCATGGATACTTTCCTTGCCAATAATTATAAAGTCGTATCCTTTCCGATTGAAAATGAATATTTTGCAATTCTTTATAACTCCACAAGCAACATACCCGAAAATCAGGAAGAAGAATACCGTAAACTTTTAACCATTTTAAACAACAGATTATCCGGCCTTGAACAGTTACAATTGGGTGACAGCATCCTTCTCTCTTATAAGACAAATAAATCTCTTAAGAGTTTTATTGATTCCGGTCTTGAAACCATACGCTTTTGTATTTTTTATGGCTCAAAAAGCAAAAAACCGGCTATTGATACGGAACAGCATTCCAATAAATCGGCTTTGTATCAGCTTATTCAAAAATATCTGGATATGGGTGACTATGATAAAATTGCTCAGGGAATCTTAACTTATATGGAGGATGCATATAAAAGGCAACTTGCTCCTTCAAAGTTAATATCCGCCATAAGAGGTGCAATAAGAATACTGCTGTCCGGCGATATTATAATTAAATCATCTGATCAGCAAACCGTAGAAAAATTGGATAATTTGCTGGAGAATATAAATGGTTCCAAAACATATGAAACCTTAAAGGAAAAAACCATTGATTTCATAAAAGAATACTGCAACTTTACACAATCAAAATTATCCGGAAAGTCATTGGCCATACAGACTGCACTACAGTATATTGAAGATAATTATATGAACAAACTCACCCTTGATAAAGTAGCCAACTATGTTTATTTAAACAGTTCCTATTTAAGCCAGCTTTTTAAAAAAGAAATGAATATGTCCTTTAGTGATTATGTTGAGCAGATCAGACTCAAGCATGCCAAAATACTCCTAAAGGAAACCGATTACTCCATGAATCAGATTGCCGAAGCCGTAGGTTTTTCATCACAGAATTACTTTACAAGAATTTTTAAGAAGTCTACAGGGCTTACTCCTATTAAATATAAGAATATGCACCAAAAATCTTAAATAAAAACCTGTTGTGATTCAGCCATAAAATCAGGCTTATCCGGCCGTAACAGGCTTAAAATCACAGCAGGTTTTTTATTCTGATTTTGTCATAGTTTTATATATTTTATTACAATAAGTTAAAATATAAAGAAAATGCTAAATTATCATCAGAAATTAACTTGTAATATGGTGACCTGTATGTTATATATTGAGTATATTTTTATTATTTTATCTATGGTTATTGATATTCACTTTAAAAAACCGATATTTCAGATGGTTTTTTAATAAACATTCAACCTGCCTACGAAAACCAGGCAAAATATTTCAATGTAAGATATTTTAATATTAAAGATATTTAAAGATATTTAAAGATATTTCAAGCCAATATAATTTCCCAAGTTATAAAGTTATAAACCTAAGATCACAGAAAGGATGAGAATATGAATACTCAATTTGGCTATCCGGTTTTTGACGAAACCGGTAAAAAGGTCCTTACAACAACCGACGGCCGATATAAAGACATGTTGATGAATATTACAGTATACAAAATGAGTGCCTGTGAATCAAAAGAATTTTATCTTGAGAATGAAGAACAAGCCATTCTCCTTGTAACAGGTGAAGTTACATATAAATGGGACAATGAAACAAGAACAGCTAAAAGAAACGATATGTTCAAAGAAGGTCCCTATTGCCTTCATGTATGTAAAGGAACCAAGGTGACAGTAACTGCATCTGCAGATACGGAAATATTAGTGGAAGCAACTGAAAACGACAGGGAATTTTCTGCCGTATTTTATACCCCTGAAGACTGTTCGGAAGTATTGGTCGGCGAAAATTTCTGCGATGGTACTGCCCGCCGGATAGTCAGAACCGCATTTGATTACAATAACGCTCCCTACTCCAACATGGTATTGGGTGAATCAATTACCTTTCAGGGAGGATGGTCAAGTTATATCCCCCATCATCATCCCCAACCGGAAGTTTATTATTACCGATTTGATAAACCTCAGGGTTTCGGTGCATGTTTCTTAGGAGACGATGTGTTTAAAATCAAGGACGGAAGCTTCAGTGCCATTACACCCGGCAAAACCCATCCTCAGGTAACCGCACCCGGATATAATATGTATATTGCCTGGATGATTCGCCATCTGGAGGGTAATCCCTGGACAGACAGGATAGATGACCCTGATCATTTATGGATGGTGGAAACTCCTATTGTTTATCGTTAATATAATTAGCATTTATATATAATTTTAAAAAACATAGATGTTGCTTATTTTATAATTTCCCCTTTTGACTAAATGAAAACACCTGATATGTTCTCAATATTAAGGATCATACCAGGTGTTTTTCGATATGCGAGAATATATGTCATCAGCATTTATATTGTTACCGGCTTAAGTCTTATAAAATATCATTTATTGTTCAATTAATTAAACTCTGTGTAAAATGCTTCAAATTCTTCAGGCATTAAAGGCTTACTGAAATAGTATCCCTGAACCTCGTCACAATCAAGCGTTTTAAGTATATTAAGCTGCTCTTCTGTTTCGACTCCTTCTGCCACTACAATTTTGCCAAGCGCATGGGCATATTGAATTATATATTTAACCAATTCCGCTACTTCTGTTCTGTTAAGCCTGCTGATAAAATATTTATCAATTTTCAGCTTATCAAAAGGTATTTCACCGACACTCATCAGCGAGTTATACCCTGTTCCGAAATCATCAATGGAAATTTGAAATCCCTTTTCTTTAAAATAATACATTTTATCCATTAATTTTCTGTCGTTATAAGCTATGGCTCTCTCGGTTATTTCAATTTCAAAATCTGACCGGTCAATATCTTTTTCAGTAAAAATGTCATTAGCCCAATATGTATAGTATTCATCAAGCAAATCATATACAGACACATTGACAGAACATTTTACATTTATTCCTTTGCTTTTCCATTCCCTAATCTGCGATGTAACATTCTTAAAAACAAACTCGGAAATTTTATTGATAAAACCGATTTCTTCCGCAATGGTAATAAATGTATTCGGTTCAATATAATCAGTACCGTTTCTTCTCCATCTTACCAACGCCTCGACACCGGAAATCTTATGATTTACTATATCTATTTTAGGCTGATACATTACATACATTTCATTTTTTATTATAGACTCAAGCAACGCTCCGGTAATATCCTGGTTCTCTCTTCTTTTCTTTTCAAAATTTTTGTCATAATAATAAATTCCCGATTTATTTGGTTCTCCCTGTTCGTAAGCAATCCGTGCTTTGTTGTATATTTCAATCGGTGTAGTTTCCTCACCTTTGTATAAATAAATTCCTACTTTTAATGATACTCTGAACTTATATCCGTTCATTTTGATTGGTGAGGAAACATAATTCTCCAGTATCCGTTTTATCTTTACTTCATATTCA
Organism: uncultured Herbinix sp.; assembly: GCA_964538605.1. Taxonomy (GTDB): domain Bacteria; phylum Bacillota; class Clostridia; order Lachnospirales; family Lachnospiraceae; genus Mobilitalea. The sequence continues at coordinate 5,783 of CAZIHC010000086.1, forward strand.
TTTATGCAAAAATCACATATAAGAACTATCAGTTCATCTTTTTCATAAGAATAAACCGCTTTTCTTCCGCAAAAATGCGCCAGCTTCTTTGCCAGATTTTCTACTATATCATAAACCAGCTTATTATCTATATATTTTTCTATTTCATATAAATTGGTAATCTTTATAGATACAAGTCTGAAATGCTCTCCTGCTTTGATTCTGCTTTCCAGATCATAAAATAGCTGCTGTGCATTGGGAAGGTTATAAAAAGGACTCTTTAAATTTCTTTCCTGTTTTTCGGCATTTAATCTGTTAATTCTGTCAAATAAATACCCGGTTGTAAATCCTATAAGAGAGAAAATAATTGATCGGGAAATCCAATTTATAGAATCCTGCATTATACCCTGAGCAACATCTAACGGTATCGTTCCCGCAAATATACCACCGATAATTCCAACAGCCAAACCGGCATAAGCTCCCCAAAACAGCGATGACATTATTATCGGAATATACATAAGCTGTACAAATACTTTTTTCGTTCCGCCTGTTAGATATACCGTTTGCAAAACTGCAACAATCATAAGGCTAATAACGAATATTTTTATCAAATTCATTCGGATGCTTTTATCCGACCGACCGAAAATCGAGTGCATTAATTTACTCCTTTCATTGGTAAAGCAAAATTACAATCATCATACTAAGTGGCGGAACTTTTAATAAAAAGCTATCATTCCAAAATGTACCCCGTCATAGTAAGTGAACCCAGTTCACAGGATTTATTAAATACACTAACCTTATCATCTTCATATGAAGCGCCAAGTGTATACAACAAGGGATAAAAATGATCCGGAATCGGAACCGCATGATTAGCCGCAGGACACATATCTTGGTATTTTAATATGTTTTCGTGGTTCTTACTCATAATATTATCAAATATATAATCATCAAATTCATATGCCCAGTCAAATCCCTTGGTACCCATGTGCCAGTCAACCAATCTTAAATTGTGAACAATATTTCCCGTACCGAATATAAGTACTCCACTTTCCCGTAAAATTCTTAATTCTCTTCCGATTTTATAATGAGCTTTTGGGGGAGCATACGCATCAACGCTTATTTGAAATACAGGCACATCCCTGTTCGGGTACATATGAACCAAAACCGACCATGTCCCGTGATCTATTCCCCATGAATTGTCATATTCGGTTTCTTTGGATATCAGCTCTTTTACCTGCTTAGCCAAATCCGGCGAGCCGGGACAATCATATTTAACTTCATACAGTTCTTTCGGAAAACCATACATATCATATATAGTCTTTGGTGCTTTATCACTTATTATTTTTGTACCTTTTGTAAACCAATGGGCCGATATGGATATAATAGCTTCCGGTTTTGGTATTCCCTTTGCAATACTTCTCCATGTCCTTGAATATTCATTGTCTTCGATAGCATTCATAGGTGACCCGTGACCTACAAAAATAACCGGCATCCTTGACATGACAGCTCACATCCTTCTTATCAGAACTTATTTGATTACACTTTACTTGCCGCAATATACATGTCGTATTTAGAGTCTGCCAGTTAGTTTTTTAATATTCATTTTTTTATAATGATAATCCTAACATGTTTAAAACTTGACTGTCGTTTATAAGTCTATTTCAAGCAAAATCGGAGTGTGATCCTGTCTTGGTCCGGAGTCAATCATCTCAGATTTTTTTACCCTGTCTGCTATCCTATCGCTTACCAGCCAATAATCAATTCTCCATCCGGAATTATTTATCTTGCTTGTTTTAACCCGCTGGGCCCACCAGGTATAAGCCCCTTTAACGTCGCCGTGCAGATAACGAAATGTATCAGTAAAACCTTTTGCAAGCAAATTAGTAAAGCCCTGTCGTTCCTCATCGGTAAAACCGGCAGAACGATGATTGCTGTCAGGATGGGCCAAATCTATTTCTTTGTGAGCCACGTTAAAATCTCCCGTCGCAATAACAGGTTTTTCTTTATCCAGACTTGCCAGATATTCAGCAAATTTAATGTCCCAAATTTGACGCTCATCCAGCCGGTTTAAATTTTCCCCCGCATTCGGAGTATAAACCTGAGTCAAAAAGAAATTGTCAAATTCCAAAGTTATTATACGTCCTTCATAATCCATAGTACCCGGAGCTCCTATTACAGGAAACGTTACGATTGGTCTTAAATTATTTTTATATAAAAACATTGTTCCTGCATATCCTTTACGGGCCGGTTCAACCGAGCAGTTCCACACAATTTCATAGTTAAAAAACTTTTCCTTTAAAATCTCCATATGCTTTTTGGAAGGGCCGTCACAGGGCAGTTTCGTTTCCTGTAAGGCTATAACATCAGGTTTATGTTCTTTAACTGTATCTAAAACACTTTGTGTAAGAATTGCCCGTTCAGAAGTGCCTGTCAGCGCAGCATTTAATGAATCTATATTCCATGATATGAATCTCAACATTTCTCCTCCTGTTCTTGATTATTAGCCTTTCTTTATTCCATTCTATCATATACCGTAAATCAAATAAATATATATTTCTGCATAAATTAACATTATAATTTAAAAACAGTTATAAAAATACTAAAAATTAAACCATACATATGCAATCTTCTTATCAAACATCATTTTATATTTTCATTTAAAAGTATAAAGTTAACCATAATTTTATAATAATCTGGACTAAACGGTAATGATTATCACTATTATTTCGTGATTAGTATAACAGATTTCTCTGATATGTCAACTGTAAAATATAATAAAAAGTGCCGGAAAAGCAGATTTTGCCTGATTTTCCCGACACTTTAAC
>CAZIHC010000087.1:0-8509 GCA_964538605.1 uncultured Herbinix sp.
ATATGAATTTTGTCCTTGATCCCCTGTTTCTTTGGGACCTTTTTCTCTTATATATGCTTTATTAAGATTAGCTCCTCTTTTATAAACATTTTTAAACGCCGGCATTAATGAGTTTTTCGGTGAGTAGAGGACAAATTCCAGCCCGCATGTTTTGAAACAGTCGGATATCATATCAGCCTTATAATATTCCGCAATACCAAGGCTTCGAATCTGCTCACGAAATACATCGTATAAGTTTTCTATATCCCGCTTAATAAACTCTGCCGCTACAGAATAATCAATTTTGTCCTGACCGCTATTATTATCATCTAATTCTTTAAGTAATTCCAGTAAAGAACTCCTCTTAAAATGGAATATTCTGTTACGCAGATAAGAAACACTTTCGATTGCATTTTTAACCAGTACAATTATTTTCTCTATATCATCATCCGGTCTATCTTTCTTGTCCTTAACATATACCGGATAGAAAAAGGCCAGCTTCTCTTTAAAATGGTCCTGCATCCTGCTGCAAGTTCTAAGTTTATTAAAATAATTACTTTCTATTGCTCCCTTAGCACTTTTCGTTGTAATATCATCAAATTTTACTGTGTTGCTATCATCAATGAAAAAGCTGGTAAGTCTGTTAATTCCCCAGGATAAGGAAGTCATTACGGATTTTTTAAAAGCTTCCTCCACCTGAATATACGACAGGCCATAAGAATTAAGAAAATCCTCCTGCCAAGTACCGTTATAATAAAAGTAATACAGAAATTTACCTTGCTGTATAAGTCCTGCAACAAGCTGATTTATTATTGAACGGTTAACTTCTTTTTTTACAACATTATTTGAGCAGTAATTTTTATATTTATTTACTAGGCTCTTATCCTTGCTTTTGTTGGAATGCTTTGATTTGACAGGAAAATACTTCTTAAAATATTGCTCCACTTCTTTAAGAAAGAGTAAAAACTCCTCTTTATCCGGATTATATTTTGCACTGCCGCCATTATCAAGCCCGGCAGCCGGCCGGTCTCCGGAAACAAACCCATTATAATTAATCCTGAAATTCTTGTGGTACCTTCTTACCTCTTCGGAAACAGCCCTGGAAATTGAACGGGCTTTTTTATCTGTATTTTCTAATTTATTAATTATATTGGTTTTCAATTTATTATAATCATATATTTCCCAATATCTTTCCAGCATTTTTTCATTGAATGTTTTATTAGGCACATCAATCAACTTAAACAACCATTTCATTTTTTTGGTTGAAGGAACAAGTTTACTTCCTTCAAGAGAGAACGGAATACTGTTATTTTTTATCGACTTTAACAGTTGTGCCTTTCTGTTTACAATATCTTTTTGTATCATTGCTTTTATTTTCGTAAGTTCAGGAAGTATCTCTTCTTCCGGTGTACCTGATTGAATCTTACATATCAAATCTTCCAGTGTAACAAAAGAACCGGGCGCTTTGAGGTTTTTTCCAAACTCTGTAAGATAATCATTAATTAATCTATCGAAATTATTAAGATCACTATTATCGTCAATAGGTTTACATATTATTTTATCGTTACTGTTAACCAATCCCTTTACAAACAAATAAAATGGGTTTTTATCGTCTTCTCCGTTTTTTAAAATGCGGCCACGCCAGGAACGTTCAAAGTCCATGCTCTCTATAACTTTATCTGTGCAATCATTATCCTCCGAATCATAATAAAGCAAACCTTGGGATATATCCCTGTAAAACGCAGCAGTTATTTTTTGATCTACACTATTCCCACTAATTCTTCTGCGGGTTAGCTTCATAATAATTACCCCCAAATTTATATGTAAATTTAACCCACTGTCTATTAATGTCAGAATATCATACAAATTTGTAAAAGTCAATGTTTCAGCCAGATATTGGAGGTAATACTTAACTTATGCTTTCTTAGCAAAAAGGTAGCCGAAATTAATCAGCTACCTCAATTATCTATCATATTTGAAAATTATCAGTATGCCCTCAGGTTTTCACCCTTTAATACTATATATGCGTCCAGACCGATTTCAGATACTACATAATAGTATGAATTATTTAAAACAATTTTAACACGGGACTTGTAACATTTTAAAAAACGATAATCTGCTTATTCTTTATGCGTAAAACGTTATCTTCCTATTCTTTATTTATATTGCTTACCGCCAACCCTCTGTGTATAAATTTATCATTGCCAATATCTGTATTGTGGGGTAATTTTCGTTTATCAAAATTAATATAGTTTTGTGCCGCCTCTTTATGAATGTCTGTAAAATATATAGGTAATCCCATCGAATAAAAAAAGCTTTTTCTGTCCTGTATTTGAAAATGAAGATGCGGTTCTGACGAATTGCCCGAATTACCGCATTTTGCTATCACTTCACCCCGCCTGACATATTGGCCTTTTTGTACCTGTATACTGCGGGGCAAAAGATGTGCCAGGCAACTGTATTCATTTTCCGCATGTTTTATTATTATATAATTGCCCCGTATATCGGTTATAGCCCGATCCATAAACCCATAATTAAATATTTTACTGTCCTTGTGGTTAACTTTTAAATCGACTACGATACCGTCCGCAGGCGCAAGCACATCTTTTCCGTAACAATAATAATTTTCCGGTCTTTTTCTGTCTCCGGCCGCGCTGTTGCCATCCTTATCCAAAATTAGAAAGTCGTAAGCATATCTTTGAGAATGGATATTCCACGAGTGAGAACCGTCTTTATATACACCGCCGTTGATAACTGTCCATTTTTCTTTAAACGGCAAAGAATATAAAACTTTAGGATTATAACTATGTATATCCGGTAATTTAAATTTATACCTAATATATATAATCGGAATTGCTATAACCTGTTTTATGGATTGAACAAGCACCGGTAATGTCAATATTATTTCCAATATGCCAAACAGCCAAAAAAGAGCAAAACATTTCCAAATCATATTGTCTGAAAACAATGCCGGAATTCCCAGCAATCCTATATATTTCAATATCCCAATGACCAAAATTACTCTGCTCATTATTCGGCTCCTCTTATTTATTTTTATTCCTTCTTTATAAGCCTAATATATTTGATTAATTAATATATGTCAATTTATTACATCAATAAAATCTAACATACTATTCTCCCTAAATGTTTTTAATGGAAAAACCGTTCATAAACGCTTACGAAATCATTACGAAATAAAAAAATTTATATATGAGAAACAGTACGAAAGCTTTTCTGATATACGGTCAATGTATTGGTAAAATTATTCATTTATGTTTATATATTATAACGCATAATTTTTTTGCCATAAAAGCAAAAAAGACTTTCAGATTGCAATCGACGAAAGTTGATTGCTTTTCTTATATCAAGTCCTAAGCCGAACTCAGTCTGGTAAGAAAAATTAAGGCTTCCAAGGTTTAACCCCTCTGGAAGCCTTTCTGCCGTTTCTAAAATCAACTCACTTTTTTGCAGATTTTATTACATATTCATATGTATTATTATCAAATTTGATTTTGGCATCACCGACTACTATAAACTTTTTGTCACTGACCCTGTCGCTGTCTGCCAGCCATGAATCCAAAATTGCGTCATATAAAAGCTCCGGTGTTGAACTAATCTTATACAAAAAGGCTTTCAAAAAATATCTTACATTTCTTACAAGCCTGTCCGTTCCATCATAGCTCATTAAATGAGATTGTCCAAAATCATTTGACAATCCTGCCCCCAGGTAACCGGAATGAATCTTTAACCTATATTCATCAGTATTAGAATTCGCCGTCAACCTAAGGGTCCATAAATCGGAATTACCCATATGATCATATGTCAAAGAGTATCCTTTATTGTCAACTCCTATCGTTGCTCCAAAGTTTGAATCGGCTACATATGCAAGCTCCTGCAGATCCAGATCGTAATATCCCCAATCATAGCCATCTCCGCCTTTTTTACTTGGCTTTATAAATTTGTCCGTACCATATATCCTTACCCCGTAAATCATAGTATACGGCAATTTATCAAGTTTAAACTTTGACATTCCTGATAAATCATAACTATAATATATTTGCTTTGACTTGGGTAAGCTTGCTTTACCGTTATATTTATCGATTACCACAACTCCTGAATAGCCTTTATATCCTTCACTTTCCAGCGTCTTTGTTCCATCGTTCGTATAATAATTTATTTCAAAGTTGAAATGTTTAAAAAGTGGTTTTAGTACCTTAGGGTCTATATAATCAAAGCCGTTATTTTTGCTTACATATGGAGCTATGTCAGCAGTATAATACTTAATTTCATCCGAATTGCTGAATATCTGCTTATACTCCTTTTTGTTTCTTTCAAAGATAAGAGTGCTTGTATAATTTAAAAATTTCCCGCCATATTTGGCAACTATAGAGAATGAGTTACTGTCTATATTATGATATAAAATTCTTACATTATCCAAATTATCCTTAAGGGTATATAAATGCTCCGCAAGAAGATTTATATTAACCATCACATGGCCATCTATCGTCTCAACCAACCCTTTAAAGCTTGAATAACCTTGTTTTTCATCATCAAATACACTTTTAATATATCCGTTTGTCAAAAGCAAATAGTTGGCAGGTTTTGAATCCACATTACTCGGTAATATTTCAGGAGCCGGCTCAGGTGTAGGGGTAGGCTTCGCTGCTGCAGGATAAAGCAATTTTCCTTTTGCGTTATATACTTTATCCTTTCAGAATAATTTCTGAAAGCCTTTTTATAAGTTTACCAGATTTAAATAGTATTAAATATGCGTAATTTAAACATTACAATTTCTCAATACTCCAATCCATACCCAATATCAAACAATAATTCCGGATTTTCCTTGCCGATATCTTCAACACTCTTATAATAAGGCATGGGAAGTTTTCCGGTAAATGGAGCCACACCGGACAGGACGGATGCTATACCGTCTCCTTCGGTTCCCGGAAGATAACACATAACTACAGCATCCCAATCGTCTATATAATCAGTTATTAGTACGTTTCTTCCGGCAATAATCAGGGTAATTACAGGCTTATTAAGGCTTTTTGCCAGTTCTATTGCTGCCGCATTGTCAGGATGAGCTTTATCCCCGACTATAGAAAGATCTGCCGTATCTCCCTTATATTCCGCATAAGGTACTTCACCGATTGCTAGTATCACCAAGTCGGCTTCATTTGCTCTTTCTTCATCGGTTATGATTTCAAAACCAAATTTGCTGCCATACTCAAGTAGGCCTTCCAAAATAGTTGTTCCTTCTGTTGCCTTATACATTCCTCTGTCCATGCTACCCTGCCAGGTTTGCATCCATCCGCCGCACTGCATACCAAGGTCTTTGGCGGCAGGGCCGGTAACAAATATTTTCTGACCCTTCTTTAAAGGAAGAACATTGTCATCGTTTTTGAGCAGGACCAAAGACTTTTCGACCAACTGCTTGGCAAGCTTACAATACTTATCACTGCCCAAATTTTCAACTTCACGGCCCACAATTTCCATATAAGGATCATCAAATAATCCTATCTCCTGCTTTACGGTCAGAATTCTTCTTACCGCATCGTTTATTCTCTCTTCCGGTACTTTTCCGGTTTTTGCTGCATCAAGCAGGGCGTTATAAGCTTTTCTGTAGCTAATTGCTTCCATGAACATATCTATTCCGGCATTAACCGCATTTACGATATTTTCTTCGTAAGTTTGGCCGCTTAGAGTGGATACTGCCTCATAGTCGGATATAATAAAGCCTTTAAAGCCCAGTTCATTCTTAAGTACATCGGTAAGAAGGTATTTATTCTCATGCATTTTAACCCCGTTCCAGGAACTATAGGATGCCATAATTATCTTGACTCCGCTGTCTATCAATTCCTTATAAGGAAGCAAATGAATATCTCTTAGTTCTTCTTCGGAGATTATGGCATCTCCTCTGTCTATCAGAAAATCTCCTTCTCCGGTTCCAAATTTGACCCCACCGTCAGCCACATAATGTTTAGCCGTAGGAGCAATCCCATGATCCATCTGTCCTTTTACATAAGCCTTAGCCAGTTCTGCAACTATGACAGGGTCACTGGAATAACATTCATAAGTTCTGCCCCATCTGGGATCGGTATTTACTGCAACGCAAGGCGAAAAATTCCAAGGAACCCTTATCAGCTTCATTTCTTCGGCAACCGCAGCCCCCATTTCATAGACCAGTTCGGGATCATTGGCTGCTCCTATACCGATATTATGGGGAAATACAACGGCATTTTTTACAAGTGCAAGACCGTGTACCGCATCTACACCGTAAATTATAGGGATTCCTTTATCGGTCATTAAAGCGGCACTCTGATAATTTTCAATCATTTCCTGCCAGTCTTCTATGGTATTGTTTTTGGGGTACGAGCCGCCGCCGCTTAATACGGAACCAAGCATTAAGTTTTTTACGTCACCGGACGGCAACATATCCCTGGCCCCCTGAATCATCTGGCCTATCTTTTCTTCCAGTGTCATTGAGGCAATCAGTTCATCAATAGATGTTTCTTTTGACACTTTAGGTAACGGTTTTAAATCCTTTACATCAGAAGGAGACGTCTTTTTAAGTTTTCCTGAACATCCTCCAAGTACCAGTACTAATGCCAGCAGTAAAGCTAAATACTTATAACCTCTCATAATTATTTACCTCCCTCAATTATACGTCGTATTGTTATATATTTAATTTTCAATACTGTCCAATAACTGAGTTACTTTCTCCCTATACTCCTGATTGTGCTCAATCCACATCATTACATGTTCACTGTCTTCAACTGTCCATATCTGCTTATTGGTGCCTTTGATGCTGTCATATATATCTTTTCCCATAAAATATGGTGTTACCGTATCCGCTTTGCTGTTTATGATTAATACCGGGATTTCCACGTTTCTCATAGCTTTGCTTACGTCAGCGTCTTTATATGAAAACCCGAGCCTTAACTTTGTAACAATATTTCCGCACCAGCTCATATAGGATACCGAAATTCCGATATTCATATCTTTTAATTCCGTATTAATCATCCATTCCATACTGCTTATCGGACAATCCAGTATCAGAAAATCTACTTTCTTGTCCGTATCTTTATATCCCATGGCCAGTCCTGCTGTCGCTCCCCCAAATGATGTTCCCCATACACCGATTATCTGTCCGGGAGCATTTTCCTTTATATAATCAATGCAGTCAATTAAATCATACTTTTCCAGGTAACCGAAGGTAGTATATTTTGCCGTATTCTCGTTAGTGCTTCTCTGATCATATGTAAGAACATTGAAGCCTTTTTCAAGGAACATTTCCGCATACGGGTAGGTGGTATATCTGTTTCCGCCAAGGCCATGCACCAAAACTACAGTTTTATTATTCTTATTTCCTTCCGATTGATTTGCATATATGTAGTCTCCGGGAATTATATGTCCGTCATAAGTTGATGTTAATTCAATTCTTTCAATTTTATATTTTTCGTAAAATTCGTTATAATCCATATTGTATTCTTCCAAGAAATTTTTCGGTACATCTGAGGTAGTTTCATTGGTAACAAGCTGCATGGAGCCTTTAAATACCTGTATACCTATAAAATACGACATACCGCAAAACAGCAGTACAACTATCGCTAATATCACCGACAGGATAATTATTAGTTTTCTTTTCAAAAAATCATCTCCTAATTGCCATTTTATTCCGTATTAAACTGTATTAATTATATAGTTATTTTTTTTAAAAAGAAAATAGTATGCCTTGTAAAATTTTATAAATTTGATACATAAAACAAAACAGTATCTTTCCTGCTATAAATTAAGTGCTCCGCTTTTTAAAAATGTGATAAAATATATCAAAACCTTACAGTCAAAACTCATACAGAAAGGCTATAACTATGAAACTAAATTACAACATAAGATACGGAACCTTTATCGGCAGGCCAAACAGGTTTATTGCCCACATAGACATAGACGGAGAACAGGTAATAAGCCATGTCCCCAATACGGGAAGACTGAAAGAATTATTAGTCCCCGGTGCTCCGGTTATAGTATCCTACCATCCGGAAGACAGCAGAAAAACAAAATATGAACTTAGGATGGTAAAAAAGAAAGATTCCTGGGTATCGATTGATTCTCAGCTTCCCAACGCACTGGCTTATGAAGCTGTTGCAAAGGGGTTTATTAAAGAACTGAGCGGATATAGTCAGATAAAAAAAGAAGTAACCTACCAAAACAGCCGTTTTGATCTTCAATTAACAGATGAAAACGGTCAAATCTGTTTTGTTGAAGTTAAAGGAGTCACTTTAGAAAAAGACGGCTGGTCATATTTCCCCGATGCTCCTACGGAAAGAGGAAGAAAACATATAGATGAACTTATCCATGCAGCAGGGTGCGGCTATAAAGTAGCCCTTTTGTTTGTAATCCAGTTTGAACAGGCAGCAGGCTTTTCACCAAACCATGTAACCGATCCTGCTTTTGCAAGCAAAGTAAAAGAAGCTCAAAATGCCGGAGTCGAAATACTGGCATACCGTTGCACAGTAAGCCCCGATGAAGT
>CAZIHC010000088.1:0-8490 GCA_964538605.1 uncultured Herbinix sp.
ATTTACTGAATAGCAATCGGACAAATCAATATTCTTATATATATAAGTTGTGGTTTTACCTGACTTGTTTGCTGTGGTTGTGTTGTTAACCGTATTGGTGTTGTTATTAGTATTAGAAGCAGTATTCTTGTTTACCGTATTAGTCTTGCCGATATTCGATGCAGCGTTACCGTTTCCTGTTTTCTTAGATGAAACAGTATTATTTACATTTGATTTGGTGCTGCCGGTTTTGGCTTTATTTCCGGTATCATTAACGTTTTTTTCTTTCTTTTTTGTATTTGAATTTCTTAATTCTTTAGTGTCGTCCCTTTCTGCATTTTCAGCTGTAGGGGCAGCCGCTTCTACCTCAGAAGCCTTATCTTCTGTATCTTCGTTTCTCTCAGTTTCCTGGGTGTCTTCAGGCAGATTTGCCGTATCCTGTGTTTCTTCGGCATCCTCTTGTGTAATAACTTGCTGTATATTTTTATCTATATTTAACCCTTCGTTGGTAACAAGCTGATTGATGCCGAAAGTACCTGCACATGAAAGTGCCAGTGAACATAAAGCTACAATTAATTTCTTCATTATTTTTACCTCCTATTTGGTTTCTGTCTTGCTGCTCCTTAAGACTACCATAGTAGAATATGTGTTACAACCGTAAAATAATGGAGGTTTACATAATTTTTGGATAAAATTCGGTGCTTATAACCATTTTTTCTGTAATAATTTTCATATAATTTTTCAAGACTTTTCCGCCATAAAATTGATTAAACTCTTTATTTGCAGGTATTTTGGAAAATCTGATATATTATCTTTCCACCTGATATCATAAAAAATCTAAAAAAATCATTTAATGATTTAACGGACAAATTTTATTTCAAATTTTTAAATATATTATTACAAAATAATTAAATACTACAGAAAATATCCATTATTATGTTATTTGATGTCATTAAATTGGTATATTTAATCTGATTCTACCAACAATAATATATGCCGTATATATTACCTTACGAAAGGAGATCTTATTATGGATAAATATGATGACAGCAGAGCAACGCCCAAAAAAAGAACGAAAGAAGATAATGACAATTACACTGATATCAGCAAAGACAATAATTCAGAACAGAAAAATACACCAGAAATTATTCAACCCAATCCGCCCTCCGCTACCCCTTCCCATCCTGTCGAAATGCCGAGCCGGGAATTAAGAGATTTTTAAGAGGTATTTTATATTAATAATGTGATGTAAACACGATAACTACCGGTAATTAACTTCTATGAAGCCTTAATAAAAAGGTAGATCAGGAAACTTAGAATTTTTGAATTTTCCTGAACTACCTTTTTTATGTACTATCCTTTCAATAAAAATGAAATAATTTTAAATATCATTATTAGAATACTAATGATCGGTTGGTATAATATATTGCAGTCAAATGTCAACATTATCTATAAAAATGCAATTTTTCCGTGGCTTTATCTATTTCGGCTAACCCCAACAAAATATTCTTACCGTCGCCACTTTTTCCCATTATTATGACATACTTAACTTTTTCAACATAAAAGAAACAACTTCACACGGCAGGTATAATAGCTTCAGCAAATAAATATTTCAATAATAAAAAACGACTCTAAGTCCGGTAATTTAGTAAGATTGAAATATCATACATAAACACCATACTCAGAGTCATTAAAAAAATATCATAAGTTACATATCTATATTTTAATTTCCTATAATTCTTCTTAAGAATTCTCTTGTACGTTCCTGCTTTGGATTGTTGAAGATCTCCTGGGGCGTACCTTCTTCGGCAATAACACCCTTGTCCATAAATACAACCCGGTCGGCAACCTCAGCGGCAAAGCCCATCTCATGGGTAACTACCAGCATGGTCAGTCCGCTTTTGGCCAAATCTTTCATTACAGTCAGAACTTCCCCTACCATCTCCGGGTCCAAGGCGGATGTAGGTTCATCAAAAAGCATAACATCCGGTTCCATAGACAATGCCCTGGCTATGGCTACTCTTTGCTTTTGCCCACCCGAAAGCTGACTTGGCTTTGCATTGATATATTGGTCCATTCCGACCACTTTCAAATATTTCATGGCAGTTTCCACTGCTTCTTCTTTTTTGCGGCCCAAAACCTTAATCTGTCCTACGGTGCAGTTACTAAGCACGTTATGATTGTTAAACAGATTGAACTGCTGGAATACCATTCCCATCTTTGTTCTGTACTCCTGCAAATCATGCTTATCTGACAGAATATTTTTTCCTCTGTAAAGTATCTCTCCACCGCTGGGCTTCTCAAGCAAATTTATACAACGAAGAAGTGTAGATTTACCCGAGCCGGAAGCACCGATTATACAAACTACCTCGCCTTTTTTTACATTAAAGTTTATATCTTTTAAAATCTCGTTTGATCCGAACCATTTATTCAGATGTCTTACTTCAATAATATTTTCCAACTTACTCTTCCTCCTTTAGCCCAAACCTTACTGCCCGGCCTTCTTTGCCAAATCTTCCGGTCTTGCCACCTGCATCTGATTTCCCGGAATAACATTAAAATGTTCAGGCCCGTCTATTTTTCTTTCCAGCCACCTCAGTAATCTGGTAACAGTCAGAGTCATAATCAGATATATTATACACGCTACAAGAAAAGGTTCAAAGAAACGGAACACATTTCCGGTTATGGAACTGGTCTGGAAGAATAATTCGGTAACCGATATAACGTTAAGAACCGAAGTATCCTTAATATTAATAACAAATTCGTTGCCTGTAGCCGGAAGAATATTTCTGATAACCTGAGGCAAAACCACATAAAGCATAGTCTGGATATGATTCATACCGATTGCATGGGCAGCTTCAAATTGACCCTTATCAATAGAAATAATACCTCCGCGTACAATTTCAGCCATATATGCGCCGGTGTTTATTGAAACAATAAAAATACCGGCAAACATCCTGTCCATGTCAATATTAAAAAGCATAAGGGATCCGTAATATATAACCATAGCTTGTACTATCATCGGGGTTCCGCGAAATACTTCAACATAAACCGTAAGTATGGCATTTACTATTTTCATAATAACTCTTTTTATTTTGCTATCTGATAAAGGTATTGTACGAATTACTCCTATGATAAGTCCGATGATAAATCCCAAAACTGTACCAATTACAGAAATAAGCAGGGTTACACCGGCTCCCCGAAGAAACATGGGCCAATAATCAACTATAACTTTAATAAACCACTTCCATGTCATAATGGTTACACCAAACCTTTCAATTAAAATCAAAATATATGATAAATTCTCAGCTATAAATCTTTTTATATTTTATATACTCTTAATTAATAGTTCAAAATTTGAGCATAATTCGGATTATAATTACATCTAATATTTATAAATCTTGCGCGCATAAAATTACCCGAAAAATTTAAATAACATATCATATTTTCACAATCAATATGTGTTTTGGTTTTTATAGCATCTAAATAGCAGAATAAAAAACGGAGGCTCCCCAATCCTTGGGTTATATAGGACAGCCTCCAAATCATCTATTCGTTATTCTGCACCGGGTTGATTTTTAATAGCCTCGTCCATAATTCTTATCCGTTCTTCGTCAGAAATACCAGCCAGAATCCTGTTGATATCATCCAGCCATTCGCTTCCTTTACGAAGACCCACAGCAATTGCGGTATCATCGGGAGATGTTTCAAAACCGTCTTCAAAAACAACCATAGCAAAATTCGGATTGGCTGCGGTAGCACTTACAGCCTCAGGTCTTTCTGACACATAACCGTCTATTGCACCGGATTCCAAGGCTACTCTCATGGCGGCAAAATTATTCATGGCTGTCTGTTTATTTACACCTTCTATCTGATCAATTACGGTATAATGGAATGTATTAAGCTGTGCGGTGATTTTTGCTCCCGCAAAATCGGAAAGTTTGGTTGCATTTTCGTATGGGCCGCCTTTTTTCACTACCATAACCAGATCCGACTCATAATAATTATCCGAAAAGTCGATGGATTCTTTACGTTCCTCTGTAGGTGACATTCCTGCTATTATGGCATCAATCTTACCGGATACAAGAGCAGGCAATAATCCGTCCCAGTCTGTCTTAACTATAACCAATTCTTTACCGAGGCCTTCGGCTATCCTTTTTGCAATTTCTACGTCATAACCGCCTGCATACTCTTTTGAACCGTCAATCGGAACCGCACCGTTTGAATCGTCAATCTGAGTCCAGTTAAACGGTGGATAATCAGCTTCCATACCGACTCTGAAATATTTTCCGTCACCAGTTTTTTTGCCGCATGCCGCTGCTAAAATCATTATTATGGCCGTAAAAATAACCAATACTTCTGTTTTTCTTCTCATAAATTTCCTCCTCTTTAAAAACCTTATTCACGAAACATTTCCCTATCCCTATCTATTAAGGTTTTTATCTTTGTCCTATTAAATATGTAATCCTTAATTAAATTCCTTTCATAAAATAATCATGAATTAGATCCTTTTATTAATGTAATGCTTTAATAAACAGATACTTTAATATATGAAAGGATTTCATTTAGAAAAAAAATACCGGACAAAAGATTTAGAGGACAAAAAAACCTGAGACTATCTCTCAGGTTATTAAACGCAGTAATCCTCCTGTCCCCCCAATGAGATAGCGCAACTCATAAAGCCGGGCCACTTTATGAGACAGTCCTGCAGCTCTTAACTGCAGGCCCAGCATATAATACTGAGTATATTATATGCTTCGGCGATATTTCCTTCTCCCTAGCCTCATCGCTTCTCAGGCTCCACTAGGGACTGTTAAATACCGCGCCTCTACCTCACCGTATTTAAGTGAGGCTTATTCAATATTTATTTATTGTTGCTATAAGTCTACAACATGGTCTCCTAGATGTCAATAACTAATAATAAAAAATAGTATAAATTAAATCCAAAATTTACTAAATATAGTACATTGGAGCCGGATCTCTCTCCATGTAGTCTTCGATAATATCCTTCAATGTATATTCGTCTATGAATGTAAATACCTTTTCATCAATTTTATTCCAAATGTTTTCCCTTATATAACTTTCTATGGGATTGGTTATAACTTCTTCTTCCATAGGAACAACTGACAAATCCCCTTCCAAAGCCCGCAGTATCATCCCAACGGTTATTTCACCGGCATCATAGGCAAGTACATATCCTCCTTGGGACCCTTTTATGCTTTTTACCAGACCGGCTTTGCGCAGGGCTGAAAACACCTGTTCCAGATAACTTTTTGATATATCCTGTCTTTCTGCTATACTGACCAGGGGTACCGAATCATTTTGTGAATATAAGGCCAGATCAATCATAGCCCTCAGGCCGTATCTGCCTTTTGTGGATACCTTCATAACGCATCACCTTTCCGACAACTATTTCTTTTTTATTCGTATTCAAATACACGGATTGTTTCTATTACAACAGGCTCTGCCGGTATTCCGGCTTCTTCATCGATTTTTTCGACTTTTGCCACAGCATCAAGTACATCATACCCTTCATAAACCTGTCCGAATACCGTATGCCTTCTAAACAGCCAGGGAGTCCCCCCTACTTTTCCGTAATTTTTTACGGCTTCTTCGCTAAATTCCACACCCAGGTTCAATCCTAACCAGGTCAGATAATCCTTTGTGTATGTTTCTTCAGACTGAACTATAAAAAATTGGCTTCCGTTGGTGTTCGGCCCGGCATTGGCCATGCAAAGGGCTCCCCGGTAAGGATGCAAATTATCCGAAAATTCATCCTCAAAATCTTCACCCCATATACTTTCACCACCGGTACCGTTCCCGTTGGGATCACCGCCCTGAATCATAAAATCTTCAATTATTCTATGGAAAGTAAGGCCGTCATAATAACCTTCCCTGGCATGGGTTATAAAATTTTCGACTGCCTTGGGTGCTTCTTTTTCAAAGAACTTAACATATATGGAACCGTAATCCCGGATTTTAATTTCCGCTACCGTTTCTCCTTTTTTAGGTTCTTTAAATTGTCTTGAAGAGCTTGCACAACCGTTTAAGGAAAAAATTGATATAAACAACAATACAAACAGAGCGATTTTCTTCATCTTTATCCTCCCCGTAAAGCATTTCGTTAAATAAAGATTTTCTTTCATAGTAAGGATATATTAATATTATAAACTTTTTTCTTTTTCGTCAAATCCCACATTTATGTTTTTTCTTAGTTAAATAACTCTTACTTCTATATCCGAACTAACCCTAATAACTTATAATTCTTTAATCAAGCTAAAGTTATTATAAATGCTGTCATACTTACCCACTACTTAATCTTTATCATGATAAACGCTTCAATACTCTGATATGAGCCGCTGTCCCAGACTTCATAATTTATACTTTTTGCAATTATACATAAAGTTACATTTTCGTTTTCTGTTATAAACTTTGCTTCGTCATAGGACAGTTCACCGACTTTTTCATCCCTGTCTGTAAACCTGTCAAAGATTTCATTCAGCGAAAAACTGATAAGCTCATTTTTTTGGCTGTCTGTCAGCAAAAGATTTCCTAAACTATCATTATCATTTTCATGGATTAAAATATATTCTTTATTTTCTCCGTCAGCAAGTTCGTATGATACCTGGTTATCCTTACCATAAAATTCAGCTTCCATAATATAATCGTATCCCGATACGTTTATAAATACCCCACTTGGCAGATAAAGCCTGTATACTACGGGATCTCTATAATCCGTTTCGTATTGGGAAAATCCGAATGTTTTTTCAAAATCATACGACTGACTGTAAGCCTTAAGCCAATCAATATCCTTAGTATAATTCATCCGGCTCAGATACTGAACCGAACTTATTATAACCTGTTTATCCTCCTGCGATATATTTGCATTCGGAACGATCTTTCCGTCCTTTAGCATATTGTTTTTTTGAAGCACTTCAGTCAGCCGGCTGATCTGATTATTTCTGCTTACGGTAAACGCATCCGTTACAGGAAAGACAGATATCAGGGAAAGAACAATTAATATAGGCGCAACTATATTAGTTTTACTGTTTGGTCTCAGGCTGAAAATAAATGCCGTTACCGTCGAAAAGATACCAAACATTATAACATAATACCTGCCTGCGGTTATTCCCAACTCCCCAATTTTAAGCACGGACGATACGGTCTGGAACAATACAACCGGTATCAGAACCTTCGGAAATATCATTCTGAAATATATGGCTATTTTGCTTTTAATAACACAAGCCAAAAGATACACGGTTATTACCGTAATGGAATAAGATACCAGCAAAGGCTCCATAAGATTGTCTTTCCAGAAGTCGCTGGTTATATTAAGAATTATATAAAGCAGTAGTATAAAAGTAAAAACAACCGTTATCGGAATAATAATATATGATATAAGGCCTTCCAAAAATTTTGAAGGTTCTATGGCTTTTATTAACTGCTTTTCATTATTATCTTCCAAATTTAGGACAGAATCATTTGCATCTTTGTTATAAGCAGGATATAAAGGAATTAATGAAAGAAAATGTAAAGGAGCATATAAAAAAGCGATCGCATTCAGAACATGCCTGTATGCTTTGCTGTTTATATCCGCAATCAGCATATCTATAGCCATCAGAATCAGGGCTATCCCCAAAAACATAACAGCCGAGTAAAATGCCACAGTAAAAAAACTTTTAAATACCGCCATGAAGCTGTCACTAAAACCAATTCTTGATTTCATGGACGGAATCCATATAAATAAAATCAAAAGTATAAATAACAGGACAATTGTCCTGACAGCTATTTCCGTGCTTATTTCCTTAACAGCAAATTTCAATAATAAGTAATAAATAATGGCTCCGGTAACAGAAAGGATTCCGAATATAAGCCTGATTTTCTCCGTCCTTATAAAGCGTTCATAGAATAATTGCAGCACCATAAAAAGAGCTGCACCGATTATAAAAGAAAATAACAGTTCTAAATAATTATCATCAGCCTCTTTGGCTATATAATAAGATGTCAGAATAGCAGAAGCCAAAAAGAAGGCAATAGCCGGCGGGAAACGCTTTATGGTTCCGGTAAAGCCCTGTAGTGTAGTTGCCAGTTTTTTTAGATACTTCATGATCAGGCCTCCTAGTAGCTATCAACAATTCATAGTTTACAGACCAATCTGCTTATATATAACATTATATCATATGAGTAATTAAGTTCCAAGGTATACCAATATAATATTTTAAAGCTAATAATAATTTCAAAATTATTCTTCTAATAAAAAGTATTACCATCTCATAAACAGGATATTAACCTATTTTCTGAGATGGTAATCGGTATATTATTCAATTTATGTGCGTTCTAGTATTTATTATTATTAACTTATCTATGTGCTATTCTCTGTTAATTTGTCTCTTCTCTTTCCATAATATTGTCTTTTCCGACCGGAAGTACCAGGGCAAGGAATATTCCCGCAAATGCAGCCAGGGCAAGACCGGATATACTTACAGTATCTGTAATAGGGATACTGTCACA
>CAZIHC010000089.1:0-8416 GCA_964538605.1 uncultured Herbinix sp.
GTGTCCCTGCAAATCTGGGGAAGCGCTCCGCCCCAGGCCTTCTCTGCCAAACTAAAACCTTTTTTTACAGCCTCAATCATAAGGTCTGCCTTGGCCGGGTCTCCTCCTGCCAGAGCTTTTGCAAAGGAAACTAATCTTTCGGAGGTCTGCTCTACACCCCAATATCCGTCTTCGGCAATATCTTTTTGTGCCTGCAGCCTTGTTTCTTCGTCTACCGGCACCTTGCCTTCTCTTAACAGACTATAAACATTGTTAGCTCTGTTAAATGTCTGTCCTTGCTTTAAGAGCATTTTTTCTACCAAATCAATCAGTCTTTGCCTGCTTCTTTCTGCCTCCTCAAGAAGCCGATTTATGGTAGCCTGATCTCTCTTATATGCCCCGGTAACATTACTGTCTTTCTC
Source organism: uncultured Herbinix sp. (assembly GCA_964538605.1). Lineage (GTDB taxonomy): Bacteria > Bacillota > Clostridia > Lachnospirales > Lachnospiraceae > Mobilitalea. The sequence continues at coordinate 402 of CAZIHC010000089.1, forward strand.
ATAGACTGCAGCTTCCTCATAATAATTTTCCTTATCGTTTTGTACTGCCTCTTTTTTTACCTTTTTACGTTCGCTGTAATCGTAATAAACCTCGTTGCTCTTATAATTTGATACTCCTTGAATACTCATTCCTATCCTCCTTTTAAAAGTTTTACCATCCTTGGTATCGGAGGAAATCATCCCTGATATCTAGGATCAATTTCCTATATTATGTATATCGGAGGATTAGGAATATTTCTTAACATATAGTACCTGTTTTTCCTTTATTTTTATAATAGACTTTAACCGGAAAAGTCATAATTTATAAAGGCTTGCCTGTTTATTTTTTTAAGGTAAGAAGCAATTTACATAATATTATTAACTTATTGCTTTATAAAAGAATTAATTTGCTTATAAACCGTATCAATTTTATATTTTTAAATAACGGCATCCACCCTTTTTACTATAATCAGCTTATCCCCTTCTTTTACAATATCATTTTCCAAATCGTTTATCTCCATAATTGTATCCACAGTGGTATGATATTGCTTCGCAATATTCCATAAGGTATCTCCTTTTTTAACAATATAACCGATAATGCCGGGCATGGCCTGAAGTTTATCCAGATCTAAATCAGCTACTTCAAGATCTGTAATAATAGGCTCGGTAATTTTCTCAAATACTATGGTATTCAGGCTCATCAGAGCTTTAACTTCAATTTCTTCCCCGTCAAGCATCATAACGCTTAACTGATCAATATTGGGCCTCACTTCATAATTGCTGTTTGAATTTAGCCCTTTAGCCTCTATAACCTGAGAAAACGGAATGGCTCCTTTCAGGGAGCAAAGAGGCATAGAATCGTCTTCCGATATGTATAAAATATTAATGTCAATAACGCCCTCTACAATAAGTTCAGAATCCCTAGGTATAATATCATCAAGTTTTATTGATCCGTCACAATGGCAAATTTGAAGAATCTTTGGCTGATTGCCGGGTACACGGATATTATCGGCAATCCGATATTTGCTGTTATTTTTGATAACCAGGTTTTCATAGGTGGCATTGCGGAATATAGGGGTAATCTCTTTACTGGGGCTGTAAACGTCACAAAGTATTTCCGGTTCCTGTACATCATAGACCTTAATGGTCATTTCTAAAATTACTTCCAAATCGATGACTCTTTCTTCACCGTCAGAATCCGGCTTTACTTCTATGTTTTTGTTTAATATCCTGAAAGTAATATCTTCAATCATATTTTCATTGCAGCCGTTGCAGTCGACCGTTCCTCCGAAAGCAACTTCAGTTTCATAATATTCAATCGGACTTTCTTCATTTTCACCGTTATAAAGGAGAAATACCGTAAGTTCTCCTTTAATTGTAAATCTGTCTTCCAATAGCCTGACTTCGATATTGTTTAAACGGACATCACTAAAGAGAACCGAAACCACATTGCTTTTGTTTGTCGGCAGGATCAATTCATCCTTAATCCGGAAAGTATCCTTTTTATCTATGGCTATATCGGTTATCTCTATCTTCTTGCTTAGATATTGTACGTCGTTTGCCCCTTCCACCATAACGCCGGTTTCTTCATCGTAAATTTCCTCAACCGATACATACAGGCTGACTATGGATTTTACGCTTAGTTTTCTTGAATTTATCATCTCGGTTGTCAGATCTTCCAGCTCCCATTTAACGATCGGATCGTCATCCGAACAGGCCTGATCCATATTGATTACTTCATCAAACGGTATTTGTCCTGAGATATTATGTATCGGCCTGGTATCCTCGGAACTGAAATACAGGACATTAAAATCCAGCTCTCCTTTAACGGCGAGCTTTCCGTTCATGGCATGAATCTCGTGTATTTTTATATCTCCCTGCTGTGTTATTATCCGATCTATATCCGGTTTGACATCGGGAACATTAAAATCATCGTCCAATGTAAGCTGCAGGGTACTCTTACATTTTAATTTATTCATATGAATATTCTTTTTAACTAACTCCACAGGTCTCCCTCCTTGAATTTGGACATAGAATTACATGCCTCTGACATATCTTATTCATTCAGGATGGGATTTATGATTTTGACCGGTAACTTTTTCTTTATTTTGCTTCTTGCAAGCAAAATTAAATTTGTAAACTACATACCGGTAAACATTACTTTATCTGTGTTAATGAGGACTTACAAGCAAAAAAAAAGCCGAAACCATAATTTTTACGGTTTCAGCAAACAGTTTGTCTTTACATTATCTGCACAAAATAAGTTCAATGTCTTTTGTCAAAACATCCGTATAACTATACGACATAGTTCTTGCAGGCATATCATCATTACCCGGAGTCGTCACCAAAAAGATGCTTGAATAAGTTTCAGATATAATGCCTACCGTTTCATCTATTCTGTGTCTTCCCCTGTTAACTCTGACTTTTACTTTCTTCCCCGTATGGCTTTTTACAGCATTTCGTACTTTATTAACATCCGCCTGATTTATCATAATTACTCCTTACTAATGCTATATCTCCATAGCACAGTAAATATTTCGCTATGTGGATATATAAACATTGATACAAAGACATATTTTATGCATCATGAACATTATAGCATAAAATTCTTGTTATTGTCAACTAATTTTCAGACAATTCATAGCTTATAATGGCTTTTTGCCATTAAATATGCACAGTAAATAAAATAATTTTTGTATATTTTTATAGAATAATCAATGATGCATAGGTATTTATGTCTACCTGTTTCTGGGAATATGCACAAATCTATTCGCTTTCCTGTAATTTGTTTAGAAAATTTACCGAAATTTCTAATACAATATATGGATGTTAAAAAAGTTGCTAGTACAAAATGTAGCGATTTCCATAGGGGACAATAAATATGTTGTTTCATTCAAATACAACTTTTTTATCTATATATTCAAGTTTTACGACAATATATGGATAAGATACTCCTTGTGTCACTAAATCATCCTGTGAAGGACCAATCAGATTTGTATCTATATAGATTGCATTGTCGGCAAGAAAGAGTTCTTCTACAGCAATACTGTATCCTCCGCTGTTTTGCTTGCCGTACCCGACTGCAATGTATAAATAGTCTTTGTTGGAATAGGTAAGCCTGAAAGGTTTCTCTTTCTTTTCATCAATTATTTCCTTTAATTCCCCTGGTAAATCGGCCTCCTCTACCACAGTAAAATCAAGGTCCCTTATTTTCTTTATTTCTGTTTCATCTTTTTTGCAGGCTGTAAATAAAATAGCGGTAATAAATATTAAAAGAAGCTTTGCAAGTATCTTTTGCCTCTTCATTAAACCCTCCATAACAGATGTCTATTATTCATTTAATATTATGAAGGGTTTGGCAAAAAAATTCATTTTCTTATAATACTCTTGCTTTTAATTCGTCATCTTCAATATCAATCAGGATCGTATCTCCGGCCGATACCTTATCACTTAATATCAGTCTGGCACTTAATGTTTCCACATTCTTTTGCAGATAACGTTTTAACGGCCTTGCCCCATATACCGGATCATAAGCCTGCTTTACGATGTAGTCTTTTGCAAAATCGGATACTTTGACGGATATATCCTTATCCTTTAGTCGTTTATTTACATCGGCTATCATAAGGTCAATAATACTGCTTATGTTCTCCATAGTAAGAGGCTTAAACATTATAATTTCATCCAGACGGTTAAGGAATTCCGGCCTGAATGAAGCCTGAAGCTCCTGCATAACCAATGACTCACATTCCGGACTTATTTCTCCTTTTTCGTTTACCCCCTCAAGCAGGTATCTTGATCCTATATTGGATGTAAGTATTATAATTGTGTTTTTAAAATCTACGGTTCTTCCCTGGGAATCGGTTATTCGTCCGTCATCCAGTACCTGAAGAAGAATATTAAAAACATCCTGATGAGCTTTTTCCACTTCGTCAAAAAGTATAACCGAATAAGGCTTTCTTCTGACTGCTTCCGTAAGCTGGCCTCCCTCTTCATAACCTACGTATCCCGGAGGTGCTCCTATCAGCCTTGCGACCGAATGCTTCTCCATATATTCGCTCATATCAATTCGTATCATATTGTCTTCATTGTCAAAAAGGCTTTCAGCCAAGGTCTTTGCAAGCTCGGTTTTACCCACACCGGTAGGTCCCAGGAACAAGAATGAACCGATAGGTTTTTTGGGGTCTTTTATGCCTGCTTTGGAACGAAGAATTGCATCCGATACTTTTATAACAGCTTCGTCCTGTCCTACCACCCTTCTGTGAAGATGCGAAGGAAGATTTAAAGTTTTATTTCTCTCGCTTTCGGTAAGCTTTGTAACCGGTATTCCTGTCCATCTTGATACTATCCTTGCTATTTCATCCTCGGTTACGCTTTCACGTACCATCCGGCTTCCGTTATTTTTAAGCTCCTCCTCTTCGGCCTGAAGCTGTTTTTGCAGTTGCGGCAGCCTTCCGTATTTTAATTCTGCAGCTTTATTCAAATCATAGTAGCGTTCGGCCAGTTCAATTTCTTTATTAATTTCCTCCAGCTCTTCACGAAGTTTTTGAACCCTTTCTATGCGGGCTTTTTCATTTTCCCATTTGGCCTTGGCTGATGAAAATTCGTCCTTAAGCTCCGCCAGTTCTTTTTGAAGTTCTTCAAGCCGTTCCATGCTTAAGCGGTCGTTTTCTTTTCTTAGTGCCGCCTGTTCTATCTCCATTTGCATAATTCTTCTTTGCATATCGTCAAGCTCGGTTGGCATAGAATCCAGCTCGGTCTTAATAAGAGCGCAGGCCTCGTCTACCAAATCTATAGCCTTATCCGGAAGAAAACGGTCTGATATATAGCGGTTAGAAAGAACAGCCGCACTAACCAAAGCCCCGTCTGTGATTTTTACCCCATGAAAGACTTCATACCGTTCCTTTAACCCTCTTAGTATAGAAATAGTATCCTCAATTGTCGGCTCGTCAACCAAAACCGGCTGAAACCTTCTTTCCAGGGCAGCATCCTTTTCTATATACTGACGGTACTCATTAAGGGTTGTGGCTCCTATGCAGTGAAGCTCCCCTCTGGCAAGCATGGGTTTAAGCATATTTCCGGCATCCAGTGCCCCTTCTGTTTTTCCTGCTCCGACAATGGTATGAAGCTCGTCTATAAACAAGATTATTCTTCCTTCGCTCTTTTTAACTTCTTCCAGCACTGCTTTCAGGCGCTCTTCAAATTCACCCCGGTACTTTGCCCCGGCTACCAATGCTCCCATATCTAAAGCAAAAAGCATCTTATCTTTAAGAGAATGAGGTACATCTCCTTTTACTATTCTCTGTGCCAGGCCTTCCACTACGGCTGTTTTTCCGACACCGGGTTCCCCTATAAGAACCGGATTGTTCTTTGTCTTTCTTGATAATATCCGTATGACATTACGGATTTCCGCATCTCTTCCAATAACCGGATCAAGCTTTTGCTCCCTGGCCATAGCCACCAGATCATGGCCGTATTTTTCAAGGATATCATAAGTCGCTTCTGGGTTGTCGCTTACCACCTTTTGATTTCCTCTCACACTTTGCAGGGCTTTTAAAAATCCGTCCCGGGTAATATTAAACTCCCGAAACAGTTCCCTAAGATTTTTTCCAGGATATTGCAGCATGCTTAAAAAAAGATGTTCTACGGAGACGTAAGCATCCCCCATCCTCTTTGCTTCATCTTCCGCATATATTAAAACTTTATTAAGATCATTGCCGATATAGATTTGTCCACCGGCCACCTTGGGCCGCCTGTTCAATATTCCCTTTAATTGCGCTAAAAAGACATCGGTATTTATACCCATTTTCTCAAGCAACTTTCTAATCAGGCTTTCATCCAGGTTAATCAGGCTGTATAGCAAATGCTCCTCTTCTATTTCCTGATGCCCGTATTCATAAGCCAACTTTTCACAGTTTTGAACCGCAAGCATTGAATTTTGGGTGAATTTATTGATATTCATAGTCTCCTCCTTATATAGCAGTAAAACTAAAATAATCCCTTAAACACAGTATTTATATTGCTTGTTCTATTACAACTATAACACCAATGCCAGAAAATTGCAATATTATTTTTTTATGGAAAATATCTTTACATATTTATTATTTATCCGAATTTGCTTTTTATTAATTGTGTGCTACTATATTAAAAAATTTGAAATTTTATGAAACTATTGGAATTTAATAAGAAGCTTTATATATAGGTGGTGGGATAAATGGATAATCAAGATATTCATACTTTTTTTAATACGGTATATAATTCCACATACCGCAAAGTACTGGCTTATATTATAGCAAAATGCGGCAATGTCTCCGATATAAGCGATATCTTTCAGGAAACATATATGGAATTTTATGTTATAATTTCAAAGAAGGGAATTAAATACATTAAAAATAGTGAAGCTATACTTATGAAATTAGCAAGGCAGAAAATATATAGAAATTTTTCTAAATCAAGTAGAATAAAAGAACAATTACTTTTTTTAACCCATGCAAATCATGATGACGAATATTTCTTTGCTGATCTGATAAAAGACGAAATATAGATTGAGGACAGCATAGTAAATAATGAACTGATTAAAGAAATTAACTTATTTCTTATGCAAAAGCCCGAAATTATAAAAAAGATTTTTTATCTTTATTATTATCTTGAATTATCAATTCCAGAAATCGCAAAGGCACTGTCTCTTGGCGAATCAAACGTTAAGAACAAATTATACCGTACTCTAAAAGAGCTGAGAAAAATATATTTATAAAAAGGAAGTGACAGTATGAAAGAAAAAGAATTAATCTATAAAGCCATTCAATCAAATATGCCAAATTTAGAAGAAGTAAGACAAAAATGTCTTAGTCAAAATATTCCGGCTTATACTGAAAAGAAAAAGTACACTTTTGCTGGCTATATAGTTTTTGCATCATTAATTTTTGCCGTAACCATAACAGTATTTAATATACCGGTTATAAAAGCCTGGTCCAAAAATCTCTTAGATAAAGTATTTAAGACCTACGTAATAGATAATGAACAAATTGATCTTGGAGAAATGTCCTGGCTTGATATTAAAATTCCGAAAGATTGCAAAGTGACCGAATATAACAATGATATATATCATGCAAAAGCTTATAAAAACATGAAAGAGTTGGAAGAAGACATTAATTATGATTTTCTTGAATGGTCGCAGGATTACCCTTTGGCTGACAACAGAATACTGCTTAACTTCAAAAACGAAAAATTAGGCTATATTGCAGCAATTATTGACGGTACACAATATTTCGGTAAGGATACAGACAGGCCTTATAGAATAATAATGTATTTTTCTATTTCCCCGGATGCCCCTTTAAATGAAACGGTTTTGGAAAGCGGAGCAGACCCCCTCTCTTTTATCGGTACCGATTATGGATTAATTCAAAACAAGGAGGCTAAGCAAACGTATACCATAGTTGAAGAATATAAAAGCGAAAATTTGGGTGTAGATGTTCTTATTGTCGAATGGAAAAGGCATACTTCCGGTGATCCTGTTTACCTGGATTCCCAACCGGTGTATTGTGGCTACTTCATTTATAACAATGTAGAATATCAAATTGATGCCTCTTCAGTAAATTGTATAAAAAATATAATTGACAGTATGAAATGATAATGATCGTATATATTTGGAGCTTTCCTTATAATGTAAATTTTATATTTTGCTGTCATACGGCATCTTAACCCCCGTATGACAGCTTATATTTTTATATTATTATAAAACAACCCCATTCGCCTTAACTTCTACCAACTCATAGCCGGCTTCTTCTATTGCCTTTTTGAAAATGTCGTCGGTTATTTCCCGGTCGATCTCCACAAAGGCGCATTTTCCTTCCAAATCGGCCTTGGCGGAAATAACACCGTCCAGTTCCAGCAATGCTTCTTCCACATGTTTTACACAATGTCCGCAGGACATTCCTTCAATCATCAACTTTTTTCTCATAATAATTCCTCCTTAAATTTAGTGTTGGTCTGTTAACTTAATAATAAAAATGAGACCTGAAACGCCTCTGGTATAATGG
>CAZIHC010000090.1:0-8406 GCA_964538605.1 uncultured Herbinix sp.
TTGCGATGACGTCCACTTCATTGTACGGAATGTCCAGGGCTCTTCCCACATCCCGGATAACCGCCCTTGCCGCCATGGTACCGAAAGTTACTATCTGCACCACCTTATCCTTACCGTATTTGTCGGTGACATAATTAATTACTTCCTGCCTTCTTTCAAAGCAAAAATCTATATCAATATCGGGCATGGTAAGCCTTTCGGGATTTAAAAAACGCTCAAATAGCAAATTGTATTTTATCGGATCAATATCCGTAATTTTCAAAGCATAAGACACAATGGAGCCTGCGGCACTGCCCCGCCCCGGACCTACCATTATGCCGTGGTCTTTGGCATATTTTATAAAATCCCATACAATAAGGAAATAATCTACAAAACCCATATTATTAATGGTTTCAAGCTCATATTCCAGACGGTCCCAAAGTTCATTGGTAACCACGCCGTATCTTTCTTTCATTCCTTCTGTGCATAGTAACTTCAGGTACTCAAAAGATGTATACGGAGCAGGTACCGGATAGACCGGCAGCTTATATTCTCCGAATGTGATGGTTACGTTGCAGCGCTTGGCAATTTCGTATGTATTTTCAAGGGCCTCTTTGGCATAAGGAAAAATCCGAAGCATTTCTTCGGGAGATTTCAGGTAATACTGCCCTCCCTCATACCTCATCCGGTTTTCGTCGGTAACTTTCTTTTGTGTCTGGATACAAAGGAGGATATCATGAGATTCAGCATCTTCAGCATATATGTAATGGACATCGTTGGTTGCCACAAGCTTAATGCCTGTTTCTTTGGATAACCTGATAAGTCCCTGATTAACAGTCTTTTGCTCGGGGATGCCGTGATCTTGCAGCTCCAAAAAGAAATTATTTTCTCCAAAAATCTCCCGGTAAGTCAAGGCAGCCTTTTTGGCTTCCTCATAAAAGCCTCTTCTTAAATTTCCTGCTACCTCACCACCGAGACAGGCACTTAACGCAATTATCCCTTCGCTGTAACGCTTTAAAACTTCTTTATCAATTCTGGGCTTATAATAAAAACCTTCCAAAAAGCCAATGGATACTATCTTCATTAGGTTTTGATAGCCGGTATTATTTTCGGCCAGAAGAACCAGATGATGATAACGATCCTCTGTTGCTCCCGGCTCCCTGTCAAATCTTGAATTGGGTGCAACATAGACTTCACATCCTATAATAGGTTTAATATCCTCAGAAAGACAGGCTTTATAAAATTCTATGACGCCATACATCACCCCATGATCGGTAATTGCAAGACTGTCCATGCCAAGCTCTTTGGCTCGCAGCACCATCTCATGAATCTTTCCCGAACCGTCAAGAAGGCTGTACTGTGTATGCAGATGCAAGTGTGTAAATTTCACCGCTGCCTATCCTCCTTTCTTGTTTGATTTTTTAGATTTAACGTTGCCTGACCTGCAGGTAAATTAATATTCGCACAAGTTTGAATCCTTGACTAACATTTTAATTAAATATAAATTACAGCGTAAGACTTTTTGAATAAAATATGGGAACCCCATTCATGCCGGGATTCCCACGGGTTCACCAGTTTCTGGGAGGCCTCTCAGGATCAATTATTTCTTCAACATTAAATAAATCCGCTAAACGTTCCGGAAACTGGAGCATAGCCTGTCCATCCAACGGCCGTCTGGTCATTCTGACGTAATCGTTTTTTATATGCATCCAGGGTTTTGAATATACCCCGCAAAAGTAATTGAATCCGACTTCCTTCAGGAACTTATATTTATCGCTGCTGTAATGCCCCATCGTTGTTTCTATATCAACACCAAAAGGGAAAATTAATATATCTGTTGGTCCTATCAGGGACCCGACTTCTTCCAGCCATCGCAGAGTATCGTTTTTTACAAATTCAAAGGATTTTTCCTGCATATTTTTATGGCCCCAGCTGTGGGAAGCAAATTCCCACCCGTTTTCTTTCATAACCCTGACCACTTCTTTTGCCGCCTTTACATCCTCTTCGTACGTAGGAGAAGTAGGGTCATTGGTTCTGTAACCTAAAATACCTTCGTATCCGGTAAGGGCTATTATTCCTTTTGCTCCCTTGTATGAGAAATCGGGGTGTTCTTCCACAAATGCGTCAAGAATAGGTACCATGTCAAAAGGTCCCCGAACAACACTTCCGTCATCCAGTATCATTTCACAGGTAACTTTGCCGTCATCATCTATTACCATTCTTGATGCAAATCCGTCCCCATCCATATATTCATAGTAACTGACATCATCCTGAGATATTACAAGAGGTTTCTTTCCGGGCGGAAGATATATCTCTCCTTCCACAAATTTGGTGTTTCCGTTCTCATCGGTAACCTGTTTTGCTATATCGTGAATACTTACCAATACATAGCCGTCCGCGTACAGCTTCTCTATCATCTTATTAAATTCATATATGGTGGTCATATACATATTATATCCAACGGAATCGTAATCGCCGTCAAAAGCCTTGCTGTTGTCTGCTATTAAAGAATGAAAAAATATATGGTTAATCTGAGTCACAGAGGTGTATGAACCGCCGTATAAAACCAATTTGCTTTTTTCTTCTTCCAGTTCATTTATAGCCGAAACCAAAGCCGGATAAACCTCATATCCGCCTTCTTTTCCCTGATAGCTCTTAATTAGTTCTATAGCACCGTCATAATCATAGCTCAAAGTAAGCCTTTTTGCCTGTTCTATCAGAGCCTCTCTCTCGGCCACTTCCTGCCTTAACCTTTCCTGTTCCTTCAAGGCTTCCTCTTCTTCCGGTGACAGCTTATTTTCCGTTTTCTTACCGTCTTTATTTTTCTTGTTTTCGTTTTCCTGGACATTTTCACTGACTTTATCGGAATTATTTTTCTTTGGATTTATTTTTGTAAATAAAAAATAAGACCCTGCCAATAAAACCAAAACCAGAATTTCTATTATTAGAATGGCCCGCATCCTTTTTAAATTTTTCTTCTTTCTTCTTTTCTGAACTTTATCTGACATAGTACACCTCTCCGATCCGTCTGTTATATATTATCTCTTATTGCCCGGACAATATGACTTGGAAATTTTTGAGATTCCGATGAAGAAAAAGAAGCATCCCAAAGATATCAGGAAGGATGATAAATCTTTGTGATAGCTTCTTTAATCATCTGGCTTATTTACTGCTTAAATATTTCTCAATATTATCAATTGCCTGTTCTTCATCCGGACCGTCTGCTGTTACAGTTATAGTTTCGCCGGATGCAAGCCCTAAGCTCATCATGCCCATTATACTTTTTGCATTTACTTTTTTATCATCGCTTTCCACATAAATACTGCTCTCATATTGGCTGGCTACCTGAACCAGCATTGCAACCGGTCTGGCTTCCAAACCGTTGGGGATGTTAATTACAATTTTTCTTTTTACCATTTAAGCTTTCCTCCTTATGCTCCCGATAATAATCAGCAATCATACTTAATTTTCGTAATCTATGATTAACACCGGATTTACCGATTGACGGTGACAACATGGTTCCCAGTTCTCTAAGCGAAGCTTCCGGATGTTCTATCCTGAGTATGGCTATTTCTTTAAGTCCTTCGGGTAAAATACCGAATCCGACATAATCCCTGATGTATATAATATCTTCAATCTGCTTGGACGCCGCTTCTACAGTTTTACTGATATTGGCGGCCTCGCAATTAACATGGCGGTTTACCTGATTTCTCATTTCTTTCAGTATCCGCACATTCTCCAAATCCATCAATGCTTCATGGGCTTCCATAACATTGAGCAAATCCACAATCTGTGATCCCTCTTTTATATATGCCACATAATTTTTCTTTCTCCTTATGATCTTGGCGTCTATTGAAAAAGTTCCGATTATTTCAGCCAATCTTTCCGCTTTTATTAAATCATCCGTGACAAATTCAAGATGATATGATTTTTTCGGATTGCTCATAGACCCCGACAAAAGATATGCGCCACGAATAAATGCTCTCTTGCAGCAGGTTCTTTCAACGATAAGCTGGCTGGGAAAGCCGATACTTTCCCCTTCTGCATCGTTTATGACATGCTTGGTAGCCTGCAGGATTTTAGACACTATATCATTATTATAAATTATCAAGGTATATGTCAGGTTATTTTTTACACTCTGGTTTTGCCTAACCGAAATTTCAATATTTATATTAAAGGTTTTTTTAATTAATGTAAAGTACTTTCTTGCAACTGCCTGATTTTCGGTCTGTAGTTTTAAAATCAGACGGGATCCTCTTTTAACCAGTTGTCCCCCGAAAGTTAAAATAGCCGAAATCTCTGCAAGCCAGCAATGACGGGCATTACCTTCCTGCATAACCAATTCGTCTTTTACTTTCTTTGAGAATGACATTTTCAATCCACACCTTAATATAAGTATTTAATCTTTTCCGATGTCCCTGTGTTCCGTTTTAACAGCGTATCCTAAGCCTGCCATTCTTTCCGAAATTTCATTGGTTAGCGTAACCGAACGGTGTTTGCCGCCGGTACAACCGATGCATATAACCAGTTGGTTTTTACCTTCGGATATATAATGCGGTATTAAAAATGCAAGCATATCCTCCAGTTTATTTAAGAATATCTTAGCCGTTTCGGCTTCCAATACATAATTTTTCACCTGCTCGTCCATACCGGTTTTATATTTCAATTCCGGTATATAGAAAGGATTTGGTAAGAATCTTACGTCGAAAACCAAATCGGCATCGGCCGGAATTCCATATTTAAATCCAAACGACAGGAACGTAACCACGAAGTTCATAAATTTTTTGTCTTCAACATAAATATTATATATTTGCTCCTTAAGTTCCCGTATAAGCAGATGGCTGGTATCTATGATTACATCCGCTTTCTTGCGCAAAAACTCCAGCCTCTCCCGTTCCAGCTCTATGGCTTTGTCTACTCTGCCGGTTTGGGAAAGAGGATGAAGTCTTCTGGTTTCCTTATAACGTTTTATCAAAACATCATGGGAACAGTCCAAAAACAGTATTTCATAAGGAAATCCGGCATTTTTCATATCCCGAAGAACTATGTCAAGTTCTTCTAATGATTGTCCGCTTCGTACGTCTATACCTAAGGCAACCTTTTCGTTATTTCCCTGCATTATAAGCTTCACAAATTTTTTGACAAGCTTTATAGGCAGGTTATCAACGCAAAAGAAACCGGCATCCTCCAGCATTTTTAGTACTGAGCTTTTTCCAGCCCCGGACATACCGGTCACAATAACAAATCTCATGTTACAACTGCCTTCCTTTAGTCTATAAATTCACCCAGGAATTTCACTTCTGGTTCAAGGCGCACTCCGAATTTTTCTTCAACAACCCTGATAACCTCTTTAATTAAAGCCATGAAATCCCTGGCGGTTGCATTGTCTTTGTTAATCAAAAATCCGCAATGTTTTTCAGAAACGGCCGCCCCGCCTATCTGAAAACCTTTCAATCCTGCATCGGATATAAGTTTTCCGGCAAAATATCCTTCCGGTCGTTTAAAGGTACTTCCGGCACTGTATTGATCCAAAGGCTGTTTTAACTGGCGTAAATAGTTAAGCTCCCTTATTTTATTCTTAATCTCCTGCTTATCACCTAAGGAAAATTTCATGGTAGCATCTAATACGCACAAATCGCTGTTTTGTAAAATACTGCTTCTGTATCCTAATTTTAAATCTTCATTGTCAAGTACCCGGATTTCACCCTGTGAGTCGATAACGGTAGCAGAAATAAGACATTGCTTCATTTCTCCTCCATAAGCTCCAGCATTCATTGTCACCGCTCCGCCAAGCGTTCCCGGAATACCTGCCGCAAATTCAAATCCGGTTAATGAATTTTCAGCTATAGCATGGGAAAGCTTTGACAAAAGTACCCCTGCCTGGGCTTTTACAATTCCGTCTTCTTCAATTGTAATCTCCGAAAAATTTTCGCCCAGTTTAAGTATTAAACCGCGATAACCCAAGTCGGATACCAGGAGATTACTTCCGTTTCCCATAACATAATATGGCATACTATGTTTTTTACATAACAGGATTACCTGCCTGATTTGCTCAACAGAAGACGGCAGGACCATATAGTCGGCTTCTCCTCCGATATGCAGAGAAGTATGCCGTGACATAGGTTCCTTATATTTAATTTGATCATTTTTTAATATATTATTTAATTCGTCTGCGAATAATTTATCCAAGACTACCTCCACTGTCATCATACAATACTTCTAATCTTTATTCAACCGTAATAATTTTATGACAAAATTAATCTGGCACACCCGTAAATTCCCGCATCATTTCCCAGGGAAGCCAGTAAAAACTCCCTGTCCTTTAATGCTTTCATAACGTTAGGTACATAGTGCTTTTTTGTATGTTCAATTAGAATATCTCCCGCCTTAGAAACACCGCCTCCTATAACAAAGGCTTCTGGGTCCACAACCTGAGCCACCTGGGCTAAAGCTATACCTAAATACCTGCAGGCTTCATCCACAACTTTCAAAGCCAGCTCATCTCCCTCTTTTGCCAGGTCAAATACCAACTTAGCTGATATTTCCTCAGTTTCGGAAAGGTTCGTACTTTTATCCCAGTTTTTAAGAAAGTCTTTTGCCAATCTGACAATTCCTGTAGCCGACGCGTATTGCTCTACACAGCCGCATTTGCCGCAGCCACAAAGCCGGCTTTCATCCGGATTTACAAGTATATGGCCGATTTCTCCTGCTGCTCCGAAGCTTCCGGCTAAAATCTTTCCGTTAATTATAACTCCGCCTCCGACTCCGGTTCCCAAAGTTACCATAACCATGCTCTGAAAGCCTTTGCCGCTTCCTTTCCACTGTTCACCCAGGGCGGCTACGTTAGCGTCATTGGCTGTTCTTACCGTAATTCCGGTAAGCCTATGCAATTCCTCTATAATATTAAAATCAGCCTTACCCAGATTTGCAAAATTGGGAATGTACCCGTTTTCTCTTACGGGCCCCGGAACTCCCACTCCGATTCCGAGAATTTGGTCTTTATTTAATTTCATTTCCTTTATTTTAAAGTTAATAAAGTCCGCGATATCTTTAAAAATGTCTTTAGCATCATCGGTTTTTCTTGTATCGAAAGCCCACTTGTCCACTAAATTGCCTGATGCATCAAACAGGCCTACCTTTATGCCTGTTCCCCCTACGTCCACACCAAAACAATACTGTTCCATATTTTCCTCCGAAAGTTAATAATATTTGAAAAAATAAATATTACATAACCCGTTTTTGCGAATTCTTCTGTATCTTGTGCGTAACCCGCTTATATATTTCCTGGGCAGCGTTATAACCCATTTTTTTCTGCCTGTGGTTTACCGCTGCAGTTTCACAAATTATTGCCAGGTTTCTTCCGGGCCTGATTGGTATGGAATGACATACCACCTTATTGCCCAAAAATTCAATATACTGCTCTTCCAGACCCATTCTGTCATATTCCTTGTCCTTGTTCCATTCTTCCAGTTTAATAACCAGATCTATAGCCTGGGTGTTTTTAACACTTTCCACACCGAACAAAGTCTTTACATCAACTATTCCTATGCCACGAAGTTCAATAAAATGTCTGGTTATCTCGGTAGCGGTTCCGATTAAAGTTTCGTCGCTGACTTTCTTAATTTCAACTACGTCATCAGCCACAAGCCTGTGCCCGCGCTTAATCAGCTCAAGAGCTGCTTCACTTTTGCCTATGCCGCTTTCACCCATAATAAGAATACCTTCTCCGTAAACATCCACCAAAACACCGTGAATAGTTATTCTGGGTGCCAGCTCTACATTGAGCCATCTTATAACTTCCGCCATAAACGAGGATGTGGTCTTAGATGATCTTAATATGGGAACTTCTTTCTCGGTAGCAAGTTTTATAAATTTATCGCTTACCTCAAGATTCCTGCAAAACACAATACAGGGCACCTTATAGTCCAAAAGCCTGCTGACAATCTCAAGCCTTTTCTCTTCTGCAAGTGTCTGCATATAGGCATGTTCCACATAACCGATCACCTGAACCCGCTCCGAATCAAAATGGTCAAAAAAGCCCGCCAGCTGTAAAGCAGGCCTGTTCACATCTGGTTGGGTTATCTTAATCCTTTTAATATCAATATCCGGAGTTAAATTCTCCAAGTTCATCTTTTCTATAAGCTGAACCAAATCAACCGTATACACCGCATCATCCTCGCTTTCGTTTTTATTTAATGCTGTAAAATATTATACTTTTATAAAATACTTTATTTCAATCCTTCAAACATTCTAACATAATATTCGTTACCGTGTAAATCATTATGGAGTATCTATTTTATGAAAGAAATTATATACTTCGGTTGCTGCCGCCTTATTCATTGAAGGTACTTTCATAAGTTCCTCAATATCCGCATTCTGAATAGCCTCCAGTGATCCGAAATGCCTCATAAGGGCTTTTCTTCTGGC
>CAZIHC010000091.1:0-8268 GCA_964538605.1 uncultured Herbinix sp.
AAGGTACTGTTGGTCGGCGGTTCAACAAGAATTCCTGCAGTTCAGGAAAAAGTTAAACAGCTTACCGGAAAAGAACCTTCCAAGAACTTAAATCCGGATGAATGTGTTGCTATCGGTGCTTCCATTCAGGCCGCAAAACTGGCCGGAGATGCCGGTGTGAGTGATATTCTGCTTCTTGACGTAACTCCGCTGTCACTGGCTATAGAAACTCTCGGTGGAATAGCTACCAAGATTATCGAGAGAAACACCACCATTCCTACCAGAAAGAGTCAGATATTCTCTACTGCAGCTGATAATCAGACCGCAGTTGATATACACGTTGTCCAAGGTGAGAGACAATTTGCCAAAGACAATAAGACCTTAGGCCGTTTCCGTCTGGACGGAATTCCGCCTGCACCCAGAGGAGTTCCTCAGATTGAAGTTACATTTGATATTGATGCCAACGGTATAGTTAATGTATCCGCTAAGGATCTCGGAACCGGAAGAGAACAACACATTACAATTACCGCATCGTCCAATATGTCCGAAGATGAAATTCAAAGAGCAATAAAAGAAGCTCAGGAGTTTGAGGCACAGGACAGAAAGCGCAAAGAAGCCGTTGATTTAAGAAACGATGCTGATTCTGTAGTATTCCAGACAGAAAAAGCTCTAAAAGACGTTGGAGATAAACTGGATGCTGCCGACAGAAGTGTTGTCGAGGCAGATCTGAAAGAATTAAAAGATCTTCTTGAAAAGACCAGTCCGGAATCTATGTCCGATTCCGATATTCAGAATATCAGATCTGCAAAAGATAAGCTTCTAAACAGTGCTCAAAATCTGTTTGCAAAACTTTATGAGCATAATCAGGCTTCTGCCGGTGGTGCTGCAAACGGTTCAAACAACACTCAGACCTATGAAGGCGACGTTGTAGACGGCGATTATAAAGAAGTCTAATAATTGCCTTAATTGTCCCAAAAGGCCTTACAGTCAAGGCTTTTTGGGACATTCAGTAAATGCATATATTTTTTAAAATTGCGCAGCTATGAAAGGTGAAGGATAAGATGGCAGAAAAAAGAGATTATTATGAGGTTTTGGGTGTCAGCAGAAATGCGACGGATGAAGAAATAAAAAAGGCATACAGGAAACTGGCAAAACAGTATCATCCCGATGCCAACCCCGGAGATAAAACTGCCGAAGCCAAATTTAAAGAAGCATCTGAAGCCTATGCTGTACTAAGTGATCCGGAAAAAAGAAGACAATACGATCAATTCGGTCACGCCGCCTTTGAAAACGGAGGCGGAGGAGCCGGAGGTTTTGATTTTTCCGGTTTTGATATGGGAGATATTTTCGGAGATTTATTCGGAGACCTTTTCGGAAGCCGCTCAAGGAGAGCAAATACCGGTCCCGTACCTGGTGCAAATATAAGAACCTCTGTAAGAATAACTTTTGAGGAAGCAGTATTCGGTACGGAAAAAGAACTGGAATTGAATCTCAAAGACGAATGTGAATCCTGTCACGGAACCGGTGCAAAACGCGGGACCAGTCCCGAAACCTGTCCCAAATGTGGCGGCAGAGGTCGGGTTATATATACTCAGCAATCCCTGTTCGGTATGATACGCAGCGAGCAGGCTTGTCCTGACTGCAGAGGCACCGGCAAAGTAATCAGAGAAAAATGTCCCGATTGCTACGGTACCGGATATGTTTCAGGCAGGAAGAAAATAAAGGTAATTATACCTGCAGGTATTGATAACGGTCAAAGCATCAGAATACGCGGAAAAGGTGAACCCGGTCTTAACGGCGGACCAAGAGGGGATTTGCTGGTGGATGTGGAAGTAGCAAGACATCCCATTTTCCAAAGAAAAGATTATGATATTTATTCTACGGCTCCTATATCTTTTGTTACGGCAGCTTTGGGAGGAGATATCCGTATAAATACCGTTGACGGAGATGTCATATATACCGTAAAACCAGGAACCCAGACCGATACAAAAATAAGACTCAGAGAAAAAGGCGTTCCGTCATTAAGGAATAAAAATATTCGGGGAGACCACTATGTAACCCTTGTAGTTCAGGTACCTACCAATCTTACCTCAGAACAGAAAGAACTTCTAAGAAAATTTGAAGAATCCCTAAACGGTAAGAGCGTTAATACCGACAAGGAAGAAAACGGAAAAAGCAAGAGAAAATTTTTTAAATAAGGATAAAGGGTAGCAAATATGAAATGGACTAAGATTACATTGGAAACCACAAGCGAAGCGGTGGACTTAATCAGCGGAATGCTGTTTGATATGGGTATTGAAGGAATAGAAATAGAAGATAATGTACCCCTTACCGAGGAAGAAAAAAAGCAGATGTTTGTTGATATACTTCCTATTGTCAATGAAGACGACAATACTGCCAAAATCAGCTTTTATGTCGATCCTGCAGATGATTTGCCTTCATTGCTTATGAGAGTAAACGAAGGACTTAATGAATTGTCAGAATTTGTTTCGGTTGGCAGCGGAAAGATTTCAATATCCGATACCGAAGACAAAGACTGGATTAATAACTGGAAGGAATTTTTCAAACCTTTCCGAATAGACGACTCTATTATAATTAAACCAACCTGGGAGAAACTGACCGAAAAGAAACCGGATGATTTGGTAATTGAAATAGACCCCGGTATTTCTTTCGGTACAGGTTCTCATGAAACAACAAAACTATGCATCCTGGCTCTAAAGAAATATCTTAAACCCAATGACACGGTTTTGGATGCAGGCAGCGGAAGCGGAATATTATCTATTATAGCAAGAAAGCTTGGAGCAGGTTATGTGTTGGGGGTTGATATAGATCCCATAGCCACAAAATCTGCTTTGGAAAATGCTCAGGTTAATAATATAAATGCATCAGAATGGAATTTGCAGGAGAATGACATACCCGATTCCCCGGTAGCGTTTGCTACGGCAAATTTAATCGAAGATCAAAAAATCAGATCCCGTATCGGCAAAGATAAATTCGACCTGGTAGTAGCCAATATTCTTGCCGATGTTATTATTCCCCTTTCCGATATTATCAGAGAAAATATTAAAGACGGCGGTTTATTTATCTGCTCGGGCATAATTAATACAAAAGAAGATGAAGTCAAAGCCGCTTTGGAAAAAAATAATTATAAAATAATTGAAGTTAATCGGATGGGAGATTGGGTAATGATGGCAGCTACTGTAAACAAATAATATTTTCAATAATGGCTTTGTCGGCCTTAGTTTACAGTTCCAGACACCGATATTGTTTTTAGCATGGCTTCAATTCTGGCTCCGTAACCTTCTTGAGCCTCAAGAAAATACCCGCATTCGATTATAAAATTTTTGTCTTTTTCATCAAAAATATAATAATCCCTAATTACCGAATTCCAGTTATTACCGGACTTGAATTTATAATGCCCGGCCGTAAACGATCCAATTGAAACTTCGCCAACATACTCAGCGGCATCTTTCCCATCGGTGGTAATGGTGTCGCTGTTTAATGTTTCCGGTAAAATATTAATATTTATATATACATCAGGATATCCGTCCGAATCCTGATTATTGGCCATAAACCTGTCAGAACCGTCTTTTTCTCTGCTAAGATTAAACCTCTCAGGGTCAAATATAATCCGGTATCCTAACGGACTGGTATATGATAAGGCTTCAATTTCCTCAGTTATTCCTTCAATTTCAACGGCTAATTTTGCAGGCTCAAGTTCAAATGATTGTTCTTTGCTGTCAGCCTCTTTACCGTTGTTGTTACTTATTATATCAGCAGAAGATAATTCGTCTGCCGTATCCGATTTATCCGGATCTATATCATCACTTTTTGAAATACCGTTATCTTTGAGATTATATGTATTTTCAGGCATATTATCATTAAACCCGGTATTTTTACTTAACTCGTTATCATTATCTGCCTCTTCTGATATAATGTCATTATTTCCTGCATCAGGTATTACGGTTTTGCTTGCTTCCTTTTTACAGCCATAAAAACTGACTGCAGCAAGAAGGGCAATAAAAAGAATTTTTGAAAATTTCATCATATGTCTTCCTTTCAAAGCTCATTTTTTGACAATCTGTCTGACAAACGGTCATACATATAATATATGGGTATTTTGTTTTATATAAGTCAAATATGTTAATATTGTATTAAAAGTTCAGAACAGATGTTTGTTTTATTTGCAACAATATGGTATAATATTATTTGCTGAAAAGTAATTTTATAAAGGAGAACATATGCACCGCTTTTACGTAGATAATGAAAAAATTTTGGGAGATAAAATAATTGTAACCGGCCCCGACGTTAATCACATAAAAAATGTACTGCGTATGAAGCCCGGCGACGAGCTTATAATTTGCAATGGACAAGGAAAAGATTGTTATTGTATAATTAATAAGGTGTCCGACAGGGAAATAGAAACCCTTATAAAATCTATGCATGAAACCGAAACCGAGTTACCTGTCAAGATAACCTTGTTTCAGGGAATTCCCAAGTCTGACAAGATGGAACTGATCATACAAAAAGCAGTGGAGCTAGGGGTTTACGAAATAGTTCCTGTTATGACTGCAAGATGTGTGGTCAAATATTCCGACAACAAAAAAGAAGACAAAAAAATATCCCGGTGGCAATCAATTTCCGAAAGTGCCGCAAAACAGTCCCAAAGAGGCATTATACCTAAAGTACTGCCTGTAATGTCTTTTGAGGAAGCTGTTAGATATGCTTCCGGAATGGACTTGAAAGTAATTCCTTACGAAAACGAAAAAGGAATGAGTGCCACTAAGGATGCATTATCGGGGTTAAAGGAATGCCGGACAGTCGGAATATTCATAGGACCCGAAGGCGGATATGAAAGTTCGGAAGTTGAATTGGCAAAAGAATATAATATTATACCCATATCCCTGGGAAAAAGAATATTAAGAACGGAAACGGCAGGGCTGGCATTATTGTCAATGATGATGCTGACATTGGAAATGTAGTATATCACATATTCTACAAATGTAGAATATGTATGTTGAAGGTATTTGATGGAGGTAAAAAATATGGAGATACAGTTGTGGAGAGAAATTCTGGACCCGTATGCCCTGGCAGTGGATGAACTGATTGTAAAGTTTAATCATATAATAAAAGAATATCGTCACTCATACGGATATTCCCCTATCGAACAGGTAACCGGAAGAGTCAAAACCATATCCAGTATACTGGAAAAGGCTCAAAAAAAGAATATTCCCCTTGATCAAATCGAGGAAAAGATAGATGATATCGCAGGAATCCGAATAATATGCCAGTTTGTTGAAGATATTTATAAAGTAGTAGACATCATCAGGAACAGATCTGATATGATCATAAAAAACGAGATTGATTATATCGAGAATATGAAAAAGAGCGGATACCGTTCCTATCATATTACGGTATTTTATGATGTTGAAACCCTTAAAGGGACAAAACGGCTTCAGGTTGAAATCCAAATAAGGACCCTGGCTATGAACTTTTGGGCTACCATTGAACATTCGCTGCAATACAAGTACAAACAGAACATGCCTGAACACATAAGAGAAAGGCTTACCTCGGCAGCAGAAGCAATTCTTATTCTTGACAGGGAAATGAGCGTTATAAGAGACGAAATTATGGATGCCCAAAGTTCCTTTACCATTAAAGCAAATATGGTTGCGGATATTCTTAACAATATACAGAACCTGTATAAGGTTGCCAATAAGCAGGAAGTTTTACAGATTCAGGACGAGTTTTTCAGGATTTATCAGATGAATGATACAGAAGAACTTGAAAAATTCAGCAGGAATCTGGATTTGCTGGCACAAAGATACAGGGCTCAGAGCTTGCAATAACGGATGGTGAATATATGAAATTACCGAAATTATTTGAGGACAGGATGAGAAATCTTTTAGGGGATGAATATGAGGCGTATTTAAAATGCTACGACAAACCGCATTTTGGCGGAATAAGGATAAATACCCTAAAAATATTCCCTGAAGAATTTGAACATCTTTGTCCTTTTTCTATAAAAAAAATCCCCTGGGTTCCCAACGGCTATTATTTTAATATAAACGAACAGCCCGCAAGGCATCCTTACTATTATGCAGGATTATATTATATTCAGGAACCCAGTGCCATGACTCCCGCCAGTCTTCTTCCGGTAAATCCGGGTGAGAGGGTACTGGATTTATGTGCAGCTTCAGGAGGAAAAAGTACCGAATTGGGAGCAAAACTAAAGGGTGAAGGCCTGCTTGTATCCAATGACATAAGCAGTTCCAGAGCCAAAGCCTTATTAAAAAACATTGAATTATTCGGAATATCGAATGCTTTTGTAATTTCAGAATCCCCTAATAAACTGGCTGAGTATTTTCCCGAATTTTTTGATAAAATACTCGTAGATGCTCCCTGTTCCGGCGAAGGAATGTTTCGAAAAAGTCCTTCCATTATGCAAAATTGGGAACAGTACGGGGTTGATTACTATAATAAACTTCAAAAAGAGATTATAATTCATGCTGCCAGGATGCTAAAACCGGGCGGAATGATGCTTTATTCAACCTGTACGTTTTCACCGGAGGAAAACGAAGGAACCATAGCTTTCCTGCTTAAAGAATGTCCGGAATTTCATGTGGTCGAAGCTTTGCCGGATGATGAAGAAAGAAAACGGCTTGGTTTGTCATATGAGGGATTTGATTTCGGAAAACCCGAGTGGGTTAACGGTCCCGAAGAATTAAAACACTGCTTAAGACTATGGCCTCACAAAATAAACGGAGAGGGCCATTTTATTGCTTTGCTAAAAAAAGACGATAAGCCAGATGGTTTAAACGGTGAAGATACATCCAAACCCGACCGGAAAATCCCACCTAAAAGTAAAATTTCCCTTTCGGATGAAACCGTTGAATTTTTAAAGCGCATAGAACCTTTATCGGATGTAGATATTTTAATTAAGCAGAACAGAATTTACATTCAGCAGGACAAGGTTTATCTTGTACCGGAAGGATTTGAGGAATTGAAAGGCCTACGGACATTAAGGCAGGGCCTTTTTCTTGGAGAAATGAAGAAAAACCGGTTTGAGCCGTCCCAGGCTTTAGCCATGGCGTTAAAGTCATCCGATTATGACCGGATTATTAACTTAAAATCAGACAATCAGGATGTTATCAGATATCTGAAGTGTGAAACCATTACGGCCGAAGGACATGACGGACTTAATCTTGTATGTGTCGACGGTTATCCCTTAGGATGGGGCAAATTAAGTAAGAATGTTTTAAAAAATATGTATCTTCCGGGCTGGAGATGGATGTAATTAGTCTTAATTTATATCAGCTGTTAAAAATATAAAGCTTAAAATACAAAAAACTTATTGCACATAAGATTTAGTAATTTAATTTAACATATTTTATTAAGAACAATGAAAATACTTCTATTACTTCAATATTTTAAAAAAGCGGAGATAGAAAAATGGGAGACCGGATAAGGATAGATAAATTTCTTTCAGATATGAATAAGGGAACCAGAAGCGAAATAAAGGATTTAATACGTAAGGGAAGAGTAAGCATTAACGGTATTCCCTGCAAAAAACCCGATGAAAAAGTTGATACGGAGTCCGATGCGGTATGTCTTGACGGGCATATTGTCAGTTATGAAAAATATATTTATCTTATGCTAAACAAACCGGCCGGAGTCGTATCAGCCACAAAAGACAATAAAGAAAAAACAGTTATCGATCTGGTTAAGGACAGCAGCCGTAAAGACATATTTCCTGTGGGAAGGCTTGATAAAGATACGGAAGGCCTGCTTATTCTTACAAACGACGGAGCCTTAGCCCATAATCTTTTATCCCCCAAAAAAGAAGTGGACAAGGTTTATTATGCAAAGGTTGAGGGAAAAGTTACCGATAAGGATGTTGAAGCATTTTTATTCGGTATATATATAGGTGAAGATGAATTATGCCTGCCTGCAAGACTTGAAATTCTGGTTTCCGGAGATATTTCTGAAATTTACCTCACCATAAAGGAAGGCAAATATCATCAGGTTAAAAGGATGTTTGAAGCGGTCGGTAAAAAGGTTATATATCTTAAAAGATTATCTATGGGCGGTCTTAAACTTGATCCTACCCTGAAACCCGGTGAATACAGAAGCCTGACAAAGGATGAAATAGAGTATTTAAAGACTATAACCATGCATTAATAAATAACGTTTGTAAAGACACCGTCAAAAACTGATTTGCTCCATCAATTTATTTGAATTAATTTATTCTATATCTAAAATTAATTTCCGGATATGTAAATAATTTAT
>CAZIHC010000092.1:0-8231 GCA_964538605.1 uncultured Herbinix sp.
CAAGGCCGAGAATTTTGTCCATGTCATCCCCTTTTGCAGTAAGCATAATTATGGGCATAGATGAAAATTCCCTAATTTGCTGACATACTTCAAAACCGGATAACTTAGGCAGCATAACATCCAGAAGAACCACATCGTATTCGGTCTTTTTTGCTGCTTCCAATGCTTCTTCGCCGTCATAAGCGCAATCTACAATCATACCGTCCTGTTCCAGACTAAATCGAATTCCTTTTACAATCAGCTTCTCATCATCGACTACAAGCACTCTCTTTGCCATAGACGCACCCCTCTTCACATAATTTTGATCTCTATAAAAATAAATTTAATTCATATTAATTCCCGACTGTAATTTTATCGGCTATCCTGCTAAACAAACCTTCCTTAATTCCCGGAACTTTCATCAGGTCTTTAATATCGGTAAAATTCCCGTGCTTATCACGATACTCTATAATGCTTTTTGCTTTCGCTTGTCCTATTCCCGGCAAGCTCATAAGAGCACTCTCGTCGGCAGTATTTATATTCACCCTGGAATCTAAAGGCTCATCCTGAGAACTTCCGCTTTGATCTCCCTGAATATACTCAGCCAATGTTAAGCCATTAAGTTCATCTTTTGTAGGGATATAAATTCTTTGTCCGTCCTTAACTTCCATGGCCTGATTAACATAATCTCCGGCAGCATCGGCTATTAATCCTCCGGCAAGTTTTATAAGTTCTGCCAGTCTTGTCCCGGCTTCTACTTTATATACACCGGGATTTACAACCGCACCGCACAGATGAACATAATAAATTAATCCGGGATTTTCATCAGTCCGGACATCATCACCGTCTTTACTTGTGTCACCGGTTTTATCTGAGGTCCCTTCATGAAAAGTTTCTTTAAGGTCCGTATAATCAGAGCCGCTTTCCAAAGATGTAATCAAATCGTTTTTTCCCTCACTGAATGAACAGCTGTAAATTACTCCTGTTACGGCTATAAACAAACAGGATAATATAATAATTATTAATTTCCTATTTTTCATATCAATCTTCCTTTACAATCCCATTTTTAGGAATTATATCAGAAGATCTAAAAGTACCCTCTATACTTTCTTTTTGATTATCTTTATTTTACATAAACCAATAATCGAATACAATAGGCATTTCGTCAAATAAATCTTTATTTTCTGTCACTATTTCCATTTGAATGTTATAATACCAATAATTATTATGATAATTCCAATCAGCTTACGCCATTCGAAATCAACTTTCTCGGCTCCGAAAATCCCCAAAAGTTCAATCAGATACGCTACCACCATCTGGGATGTTATGATAAACATATTAGCCCTTGCCGGCCCTAAGGCCTCCACGCTTTTGATGACCGTATAAGTAATAGCCGCACCTATCACTCCTCCAAGCAGCATATATTTGTTATCGATTTTTAAAAGCTCAGAAAAACTGTGGTCCCTGCCTGTCACATACCAGGCTCCCAGGCATGCCAAAAGTGCGGTAAACTGGACAAAGCTAGAACAAACCCAGATACCCGTTTGCTTGGTTACTCCCGTATTAAATACGCCCTGTATGCTCATAAATGCCCCGGAAATTATAGCTATTATAATACCCCACATGAAGAATCAAACCTTTCTTTTATTATTGTTTTAAATATTAGCCATCAGGTTTCTTCTTCATTAACATTTCCAAATTCGTTGATTGCTATACAACTATCAATTTAAGTTTTGATACCTTACAGCTATAATAAATAGCCACAGTAATTAAGTAATAATTCCTGATAAAAAATATCGCCCAAAATATAGGAGGCAGAAATATTTTGGGCGGTTATTTAAACGCTATTAAAAAGTTATTATTGCTTTCTGCTTACTTTAGTGCCTTATCAAGGCAATCTGAAAGTATTCCGATCATCTCATCCACATGATATTTGCCTGCTATCAGAGGCGGCAAAAATCTTATAACGTTGGTCCCGGCCGAAATCAGAATAAGCCCCTTTTCCAAGGCATCGGCTATGATATCTTTTACCGGTACCGAAAATTCCAGTCCTTGCATAAGGCCAATTCCGCGATGGTCAGTTATAATGCTATATCTGGTCTTTAATTCGCTAAGTTTCTTATACAAATATTGTCCCGTAACCTGAACATTTTCGATAATATTTCTGCTTTCGAACAAATCAAAAACTTTGCATACCGCCGCCGTAGCAAACGGATTACCTCCGTAGGTAGATCCGTGGTCTCCGGGTTCAAATGCGGATGCCACTTCTTCTGTTGCCGCAAAAGCTCCCACAGGGACTCCGCAGCCCAGGGCCTTTGCGCAGGTTAATATATCCGGTTTCACATTATAATGCTGATAAGCATACATGGAGCCGGTCCTACCCATGCCGCACTGGATTTCATCAAAAATCAGCAATATACCTTTGTTGTCGCAAAGTTCTCTTACACCTCTGATGAACTCTTCCGTGGCGGGGTATATACCCCCTTCCCCCTGTACCGGCTCCATTATGACAGCGCAGGTGTTATCATTTATTAAATCTTTAACGCTATCTAGATTATTAAATTCGGCAAACTTTACTCCGCCGATTAAAGGCTCAAAGGGATCCCTGTATTTTTTTGTGCCTGTTATACTTAAGGCACCCATGCTTCTGCCGTGGAAAGCATTTTCCATTGATATAATTTCCCCTCCGGTTTTTCCGGTTTTCTTATAATAGTACTTTCTGGCAAGTTTGATAGCTCCTTCCACAGCTTCCGTACCGCTGTTGGTGAAAAATACCCTGTCCATTCCTGATGCTTTTGCCAATTTTTGCGCTGCCTCTATAGCCGGTATGCTGTAAAAGTAGTTGGATGTATGCAAAAGCAGGTGTATCTGATTTTTAAGTGCCTGATTATATTCCTCATCGTTATATCCCAATGCAAATACCCCTATACCTGATGCATAATCCAGATACTTTTTTCTGTTTATATCATATAGATACATACCGTCTCCCCGGTCAAGCACCACCGGATACCGATTGTAGGTATGCGTAAGGACTTTATTAGCTTCATCGATATAATGCTTCATCAAGCTCATCTGTTTTCATCCCCTCTGCCGATAGGACCATACTTAATATTGGATTACTTCATTTTCAAAAAGGCTTTCTTTACGTATAATTGCCGTTCCAATTCCTTTGTTTGTAAAGAACTCTAACAGAAGGCAATGGGGCATTCTGCCGTCCAATATATGTACTCTGGATACACCGTTTCTGACCGCATCCACACAATTTTTTAACTTAGGCAGCATGCCTCCCCCTACAAAGCCTCCGGCAATAAGTTCATCGGCTTTTTCTAGGGTAAGTACCGAAATAAGGCTGTTTTTATCCTCAGGGTCGGCATAAACCCCTTCAATGTCCGTTAAAAACACCAATTTTTCTGCACCGATGGCGGTTGCCACGGCACAGGCAACATCATCGGCATTTATATTATAATTGACAAAATTATCATCAAGCCCTATAGGAGCGATAACCGGTACAAAATCATTGTCTATTAAAGTATTTATAAGGTCGGTGTTAACCTCTTTGATATTTCCTACATAACCTATATCTTTGCCGTTCACATATCTTTTTTCAACCTTAAGGGTATTTCCGTCCTTACCGCTTATTCCTACGGCCTTAACACCAAGTCTTTCCACCATTTGAACCAGACTTTTATTTACTTTGCCCAGCACCATTTCTACAACTTCCATGGTAATTTCATCGGTAACCCTGAGTCCCTCAACAAAAACCGACTTATGGCCGAGCTTTTCCAGCCATTTTGTTATTTCCTTTCCTCCGCCGTGGACAATAATAGGCTTCATTCCGACTAATTTAAGGAGTGCAACATCTTTTATAACATTGGACTGAAGATTTTCATCAATCATGGCACTGCCGCCGTATTTTACTACGACCTTCTTGTTGTTGAATTTTTGAATATACGGCAGGGCTTCTATCAAGGTCTGAGCTTTTAGCACAATCTGATCCATGTCCTGCATAGCAATATTCCTTTCAGCTTATATTTTGAAATGTTTTCAGAAGAAAGTACCTTATCTAAATAAGGTTAGGACCGATAGTCCGCATTGATTTTTACATAATCATATGTCAAATCGCATCCCCATGCTGTCGCAGCAGCAGAACCTTGTTTAATATCCACAAGTACCTTAACTTCATCGGCAGAAAGTATCTCGGTTGCTTTTTCTTCCGAATAATCGGCAGCCATGCCGTTTTCGGCCAGTGTCAGGCTTCCATTTGTACTTTCTATAACCAAATCCACCTTTTCCGGATCGAATTCAACACCGCTGTAACCTAATGCACAAAGAACTCTTCCCCAATTGGCATCTTTTCCGAATATCATACTCTTTACAAGATTTGAAGAAATGACGGATTTACTTAAGGCTGCGGCATCTTCCCATGTTTTGGCCCCTTTTACGGTTACTTCAAGAAGTTTTGTGGCTCCTTCACCGTCTGCTGCCAGCATTTTAGAAAGCTTAGTTGTAACTATGTTCAGGGCTTTGCAAAATGTATAATAATCTTCGTTCTTTTCTTTTATTTCGGGATTGCCTGCCATACCGTTTGCAAGTATTACAAGGGTATCGTTGGTGGATGTGTCCCGATCGACTGAAATCATGTTAAAGGTATGTTTTACGTCTTCGCTTAATGCTTCCTGAAGCAGTTCTTTGCTTATTGAAAGGTCTGTCGTCAAAACAGCTATCAGGGTAGCCATATTGGGATGTATCATCCCCGATCCTTTAGCCATACCGCCCAAAGTTACGTCCTTACCGCCAATACTAAAGGTAACGGCACATTCCTTTGAATATGTATCCGTAGTCATAATGGCTTCAGCCGCAAGGGTCCCTGCTTCTTTTGTATCGTTAAGTTCCCCGACCAGTTTGGGAACATTATTTACAATTATATCTGTAGGAAGTTGCTTGCCTATAACCCCGGTTGATGCCGTATACACAGATTCTGCGGGAATCTGAAGGCTTTCAGCTACTGTTTTTGCCATAAGGTAATTGTTTTTCCAGCCTTCATCCCCTGTACAGGCATTGGCGACACCGCTGTTAATAATTACGGCCTGTATATTCTTGCTTTCTTTGGTAAGTTTTATGTCCCATTTTACCGGTGCCGCCTTTACTACATTTGTAGTAAATACCCCTGCACCTGCGGCCGGAACAACAGAGTATACCAAAGCCATATCTTTTCTCTTCTTTTTTATGCCTGCGTATATTCCCGCTGCCTTAAATCCTTTAGGGGCTGTAACTCCTCCGTCAATAATTTTCATAAATTTAACTCCTCCGTCTTTGAATAGTTATTCAAATTAATATCAAGAAGTAATTATTTATAAATTCTCCGGTTAGTAATTTATTTATAATTATACATCCAAGTTAAATTTTATGCAATACCTTTTTTTATTTTTTTATATTTATTCCTTTCTTTAATAATTCTTCGTATATCTTTGCGATCGGAAAACCTACAACATTATAATAATCGCCATGGATTTCTTTTATATAAATTCCGAATGCACTCTGGATGGCATAAGCCCCGGCTTTGTCAAAAGGCTCTCCCGAATTCACATAATCTTCGATTTCTTCCTCAGAAAGAGGCTTTACCGATATCCGGGTTCTCACATTAAATACTATTTTTTCATCTTCATTCGTATTTGCTTTATCAAACTTATTTCTTCTTATAATAATAGAAACTCCGGTATACACGTCATGAATATCACCGGAAAGGCCTTTTAGCATTCTGATTGCATCATCCCTGTCCTTGGGTTTCCCTAAGACCTGTCCATTATGGTATACTATGGTATCGGCTCCGATAATAATTAAATTTTCCTGTTCATCACCGAAACGGCCGGCTACTTCTCCGGCCTTTAAAGAAGCCAAAGCCTCCACCATTTTAGTGGGATCTGATTCCTTAATATCTTCATTTACATGAGAAGGAACGCTTTCAAAACTAATCCCCATCTGATTCATTATTTCTTTTCTTCTCGGTGATTCTGAGGCTAAAATAATTCGATACATTTTCTTCTACCCCTTCATTTGTATTTTTATTTTATTTTGACTAAATTATTGCCTTAATTATTCTGTTGGTCAAGAAATTTCCTGCTTATAAGAGCGGCTTTTCGTTAGGTTTGCCATGTCCGTATATTTTCTGATTTATAATGTTCCGGTTGTCCCGTAATTAGAACCAGTAACAAGGCAATTAATAACCGTTAATTGTATTATATAACATTTCTGATAAATATTTTCTTCAAAATATTAATATTATTATAAGAATTATTTCATAAATGTCAATTTTGCATTTTTATAAATATTTTAAAGAAACATATTGCATTTTTATAAATAATAGTGTATATTTAAACATATATTATGCAGGTTTAAAATGATACATATTATTTTTAGCCTTGCATTAAAATAACTTGATTCATGAAGAGTTTGAAACGGTAAAGGCCATAAAATAACAGAAATCTTTATTATAATAGAAAACGGAGGGTTTTTTATGAAAGAAAAAATAGTTCTGGCTTATTCAGGCGGTTTGGATACTACTGCCATTATTCCCTGGTTAAAAGATAACTATGATTATGAGGTAATCTGTGTCTGTGTAGATGTCGGCCAGGAAAGCGAACTTGACGGACTTGAGGAAAGGGCAAAATTATCCGGGGCCTCAAAGTTGTACATTGAAAATGCTGTGGATGAGTTCGTAAATGATTATATTATTCCTTGTGTAAAAGCCGGTGCCGTATACGAAAACAAGTACCTTCTGGGCACTTCTATGGCAAGACCTGTAATAGCAAAACGGCTGGTAGAGATTGCAAGAAAAGAGGGTGCAACCGCAATCTGCCATGGTGCAACAGGCAAGGGAAACGATCAGGTAAGATTTGAGCTTACAATCAAGGCCCTGGCTCCCGATTTAAAAATCATTGCCCCCTGGAGAATGTGGAATCTTAAGTCCCGTGAGGAAGAAATAAAATACTGCGCCGATCACGGTATTACCTTGCCGTTCTCGAAAGAAAACAGTTATTCCCGTGACCGCAATATATGGCACTTAAGCCATGAAGGACTGGAACTGGAAGATCCCTCAAAAGCTCCTAATTATGAACACCTTTTAGTTCTTAGCGTACCGCCACAGAAAGCACCGGATCAGGGCGAAACCATAAGCCTGACCTTTGAAAAAGGCATTCCTGCATCATTAAACGGCAAACCCATGACACCTACCGAAATCATTAAAGAGCTTAATGTCCTCGGAGGAAAACATGGAATAGGTATTGTGGATATAGTAGAAAACCGTGTTGTCGGTATGAAATCCAGAGGCGTTTATGAAACACCCGGAGGAACAATACTAATGGAAGCCCATACCCAACTGGAAGAACTGATACTGGACCGGGATACCCTGTCCGTAAAGAAAGAAATCGCAAACCGCTTTGCTTCTTTAGTATATGAAGGCAAATGGTTTACTCCTTTAAGAAAAGCTTACCAGGCCTTTGTGGACGTTACCCAGGAATATGTTACCGGTGAAGTCAGGCTGATGCTGTATAAAGGAAACATTATCAAGCAGGGAACTACTTCTCCTTATTCTTTATATGACGAAAACATTGCATCCTTCACCACAGGGGATTTATATGACCATAAGGATGCGGAAGGTTTTATAAACTTGTTTGGTTTATCTATGAAAGTTCGTGCAATGAAGTATGGTTTATAAACGTTTTATTGTGCAAGTTCTACAATTTTTTATGGTAAACTTATCCTATTTGTTCATATACAAAACTAATATATTTTGGTAAAATATACTTGTATTTAGTATATTTATCAAAAATAAGGAGGAGTAATAATGAAATTAAGAAGCAAAGTATTGGCTAGTTTTATTGTTGCTATCCTGGCTTTAACTGCTGTGGCAGGAACCGCTTTCGCAGCTGATAAGCTCCCTGCTAAATATGAAGAAGCTGCCGGCGGTGCTGTCGTAGACGGTCAAACTCAACAGAACGACGTTTGGATAAAAGTTATTGGCGGAGGTTCAGTATATGGCAATCAAGAGATTGCTCATGCTACCAGATCCGTTGATATTACATTTACCGGTAACTGCACATTTGATTTACAGTTCATCTACAACTATGACGGCGGTTGGGATATCCGTCCTACCACTACCGAAACTGTTGATGGCGAATTAGTAAAGAACTTCGCTATGAACGGTGCAGGATCCACTTGGTGCGAAGCTGTATTGAACATTACAAACAAGACCG
>CAZIHC010000093.1:0-8226 GCA_964538605.1 uncultured Herbinix sp.
AATTTGATTTGAATAGGGGAAAAGTACGTTCGCTGAAAGAACGGCTTTTTGCAAAGGTCGATAATGAGTTAAAGGTGAAAAAACCTTTCCGCGCGTTAAATGGCGTGAGTTTGCATGTAAATAAAGGTGAGATTTTCGGTATAATTGGCAACAATGGTGCAGGGAAATCCACCTTGTTAAAAATATTATCCGGTATCATGAAACCGACATCAGGCTATGTAAAGGTGAAAGGAACAATAGCTCCTATGATAGAGTTGGGTACAGGTTTTGACTTTGAACTCTCTGCTTTGGAAAATGTCTATCTGGGAGGAGCGGTATTGGGTTACAGCAAGAAGTTTATTGATTCAAAGGTAAAAGAAATCTTTGATTTTTCGGAACTATGGGATTTTAAGGATGTACCTATAAAGTATTTTTCATCCGGTATGGTGGCGAGACTGGCGTTTTCCGTCTCTACTATCGTGGTTCCGGATGTATTGATAATTGACGAGATCTTGTCTGTCGGCGACATGGCTTTTCAGAAGAAGAGTTATGAGCGGATGCAGGAATTAATGTTTGGCGGATCTACGGTTATCTATGTCTCACATGATATACACTCTTTGTATAAGATGTGCAATAATGTACTGTGGCTGGAAAAAGGAGAGGTCAGAGCCATTGGACCAGCTAAGCAAGTCTGTGATGAATACATGCAAACAATCAAATAACTGGAGGGATAATTGTTGAAAAAGGTACTGGTAACTGGCGCTGGTGGGTATATAGGAAGACATACGGTAAAGGCATTGCTGGACCAGGGAGCGCATGTAATAGCTACTGATTTCAATCTTGACGAAGTAGATAACAGGGCTGAAAAAGTAAAAGCCGATATTTTTTCAGGGAATAAAGAAATTTTTTATGAGATGGGTTCTCCCGATGCTTGTTTACATATGGCATGGAAAGATGGGTTCATACACAATTCCAATGCGCACATGCAGTTGCTGTCAAAGCATTATGAATTTATTTACAATATGATTGAAGGCGGTTTGAAGCAAATTGCGGTTATGGGTACAATGCATGAAATCGGCTATTATGAAGGAGCAGTTGATGAAAACACTCCTTGCAATCCAATAAGCATGTATGGTATTGCAAAAGATGCTTTACGCCGAAGCACATATCTTCTGGCTAAAAACAAGAATGTAATCTGGCAATGGCTGAGGGCTTATTATATATATGGTGATGATGAAAGAAATAATTCAATATTTGCTAAAATTATTCAGGCTGAAAAGGAAGGATTATTAGAATTTCCTTTCAACACTGGTAAAAATAAATATGATTTTATAAGAGTTGATGAGCTGGCAAGAATGTTAGCTGCCTGTGTGATGCAAACAGAAGTCAATGGTATAATTAATTGCTCTTCTGGAAATCCGGTTAGCTTGGCGGAGCAGGTAGAGGCATTCATAAAAGAACATAATTTCAAAATTAAGTTGAAATATGGGGCCTTTCCTGACAGACCTTATGACTCACCTGCCGTGTGGGGGGATACGTCTAAAATTCAAAAAATATTGCAGAGAATGTCATAAATATTATTTGAGTTTTGCAAAATAAGATGTATTGCTTTAATGATTTTTTAATGAGTTACACAGTTATTAGAAAATTAATAAGATGAGGTACATAAAAGTGAAGAACATAGTTGTGGTTGGAACAGGCTTTTCCGGGGCGGTAATAGCAAGAAAAATTGCTGAAGAATTAGATCTACCCGTAAAGGTAATTGAAAAACGCAGACATATTGCAGGAAATATGTATGATGAGATGGATGAGAACGGAATATTAGTGCAAAAATACGGACCTCATGTCATCGTAACAAATCGCTGGTTAGTTATTGAATATCTCATGCAGTATTCAGAGATGTTTAAACACATCGTAAAGGAATTAAGTTTTATTGACGGCAAATATGTGCGTTTACCGTTTAATTTTGAAACTGTTCAGCAGCTCGTCGGCGAAAGGCATGCTGAAAATCTTATTGCTAAGTTTCGTAAAGAATATTGTGGACGTGACCGTGTTCCGGTACTTGAGCTTGTAAATAATCCGGACCCGGATATCTCCGCTTATGGCAATTTGTTGTTCGAAAAAGCATATCGTCCATATTGTGCAAAACAATGGGATGTTCCTGTTGACTCATTAGATAAGTCAATAATGGATAGAGTACCCATGGCTATGAGCTATGATGAGCGATACATGAACAAAGACTTTCAGTTTTTGCCCAAGTATGGCTTTACCGCATTGTTTAATAACATGCTTAATCATCCGAATATCTCTATTAGCCTAAATGATGACGCGTTAAATCATATTACCCTGGATAGTGATAACAACAAAATATTCTTTGATGGAGAAGAACTGGACCTGTTGGTCTATACCGGTGCATTAGACGAGCTATTTAATATGAAATACGGAGAGCTGCCATATCGGTCGTTAAATATCCAGTATGAGTGGTTTGACAAGGAACAAGTCTATCCGGAAAAGATAATATCATTCCCACAGGCTGATGGATATACCAGAAAAACGGAATATAAGTTTATGATGTATGATAATTCAAAGGCCAAAGGGAGTGTCATTGCTACGGAGTACCCAACCGCATATGTCAAGGGTGAGGAGCTTGCACCGTTTTATCCCGTTATAACAGACGATACAAAGAAACGCCATAATATGTATTGTGAGGAAGCCAAAAAATATAATAATCTTTTTTATTGCGGTCGTCTGGCTGATTTTAGGTATTATAACATGGATGATTGTATTTTACATGCATTTGAAGTTTTTGAGGAAATCAAAAATTACATCAATAAGAATGGAAAAACAGGAGGAGTCGAAAGATGAAGCAGCCTGGGAATGCTAATATGCAGCATAAAACACCTGTTTCCGTGTCAAAGACAAATAGTTCCGACAATGCTGTAAAGAGAATAGCGATTTATGTTATATATGACAGGGATGGAATTCTTGACGGTTTTCGAAAGTATTATTTGGAGGAGCTCCGTAAGGTAACTGATTATATAGTTGCTGTTGTCAGTGGTACAATAACTCCGGAAAGCCGGGATGAATTGGAAGAATTAGCTGACGATGTTTTTGTCCGGGAAAATAAGGGGCTTCTTGCTGGCAGCTGGATCGACGGTATTAAGCATATAGGCTGGGATACGCTGTATAAATATGATGAGTTGTTAATGCTTAATGATAGTTTTTTTGGCCCATTTTTCCCACTGACCGAAATGTTCAGTGCAATGGAAAAGTCAGATGCTGATTTTTACGGCGTTATGAAAAATTTTGAAGAAAAAGCATATACGCAAATCGCCGGAAGACCATTAAAACACGGATGGTTCAGAGGGTCTATCTGTTATTTTTATGTAATTAGAAAAAGACTGCTGCATTCTGCTGAATTCCGTAAATATTGGGATACACAGCCTGAAATTAAGGAACACTGGGATACATATTTTTTTGCAGAGATAGATTTTTTTGATTATGTAAAAGATGCTGGTTTTCGTATAGATGCATATCAAAGCGACAATTTAAAGGGTTATTTTTTTGATAACCTTAGTCACAATATGGAGAAATTAATACGATATGACAGGATTCCATTTGCACGAATACGTCCATTCTGTACCGATATGACAGATCAAAGATTACAGATTAACTATGGAAAGGATCCTCGTCAGGCATTAGAGTATATTGATAAGTTTACAGATTATGATGTCAATTTGATATGGGACTATATCCTTAGAACCAAAAACCTGACACATATTTATAATCAATTGCAGCTTGAATATGTAGTGCCTAAAGATAGTGTAGAAAAGCCATTCACTTATAGTAAAAAAATTGCTGTAATACTACATATTTACTATGATGATTTAGTGGAGGAAATCGCCGGATATTGTGAGAATTTTATTCCAGATACGGACTTCTACATTACAACTACAAGTCATAAAACAGAAAAGATAATCATTGAAGAGTTTGGAAAAAGAAAGCTGAATTTTACTTGTAAAATAAGACCAAATGTCGGAGTTGCAATGTCCACATTATGGGTCACATATGCTGATATTGTTACTAAGGACGAATATGAATACATTTGCTATTTTCATGACAAGAAGTCACCTTATACACATTTTGGTATCCATGGCGAGCAATTTGCTACGAGGTGCTATGAAAATCTCTTTGGTACAAAGGAAATTGTAAAAAATATTATTAATCTTTTTGAAGATAACCCGAGACTTGGTGTATTAGGACCACCTTTGGTTTATCATGGTGATTATTTTTCTGTTAGTTTGAGAAGTTGGGCTGGAAATTATCAGAACACGATAAATTTAGCAAAGAAACTAGATTTAAATGTTGACATTAATCCCAATGTAGTACCTGTAGCACCATATGGAGATATGTTCTGGTTTCGCGCAAAAGCATTGAAAAAAGCAATCGGCCACAAATTAACTTATGAGGATTTTGATGTAAAGTATTCCCCTGATTATACGTTTATGCACGCTGTTGAGCGCATATATGGTTTTGCTGCTCAAGATTCAGGATATTATTATGCTGATGTCATAAATACTGACAATGCCAGAAGTGACCTAATTAATTATCAGTATATGATATACAAGCTTTGTGAAATTATGTTGCAGAATTCTCACTATCCCTATAGTTTTGAGGCAGCCAAGGCAATCTTACGACAGTATAAAGGGCAGCCTCAGCTGGAGAACTTTGCAAGAAGATTTCTTCGAAATCTGATTAATAATCCAAAGACCCATAAGTTCGGCATGTTCCTTTGGAAGACCTATAGGAAGATATTTAAAAAGAAGCAATAGCTATATTTTTTTAAGATATCTTCATATATGGTCATTTATTAAAGATATTGTTGACTTAACTTATCTTAATACTTACATAGAGGGGATTGCCATGGTTTTTTCATCCACCATTTTTCTCTTTGGTTTTTTGCCAGTTACATTAGCATGCTATTACCTTATTAACCCTAAGTTTCGTAATGTTTTTTTAACGTTGGCTTCTATATTCTTTTATGCTTGGGGTGAGCCCAAATTTGTTTTTCTCATGCTGGATTCTATACTGGTGAATTATATATTTGCCTTGTTGATTGACCATTATAGGAACAGCAAGATTTTGGTAAAAGCTCTATTGGCTTTAATGGTGTTGTGTAACGTCACATTTTTCTTTATATTTAAATACCTTAACTTTACTATTGCAAGCTTGAATTCTTTTTTTGGCCTTAAATTGTCTCAGACAAACATTGTGCTGCCTATAGGGATATCCTTCTTTACTTTCCAAATCATGTCCTATGTATTTGATGTTTATCGGAAGAAGGGAGAGGTACAAAAGAATCCTCTTAATGTGGCACTATATGTTTCATTGTTCCCGCAGCTTATTGCAGGGCCTATTGTGCGATATGAAACTGTCGCAAAAGAAATTAATTGCCGCAATGAGAATATCGAAGACTTTAGCGCGGGGGTTTGCTTATTCATAATTGGACTTGCAAAGAAGGTTATTTTATCAAATACCGTTGCAGTTGTAGCTGATCATGCTTTTGGATATATGGATTTTTCCACTCTCTCTGTTTCAATGGCCTGGCTGGGTGTTATTTGTTATGCTTTGCAGATTTATTTTGATTTCAGCGGATATTCCGATATGGCAATCGGATTGGGATTAATGTTCGGATTCCACTTTTTAGAGAATTTTAACTATCCATATATGTCACGTTCTGTTTCAGAGTTTTGGCGCAGATGGCATATGTCGTTAGGCACCTGGTTCAGGGATTATGTGTATTTTCCTATGGGCGGCTCGCGCGTAAAATCGAAGTTAAAATTAATTTTTAACCTATTGGTGGTATGGACATTAACAGGCATATGGCACGGCGCCAGCTGGAATTTCTTGATGTGGGGCCTGTTTTACTTTGTATTGCTGGCAATTGAAAAGTTAACTGGTTTTCCTGAAAAGTATCCCAAGTCTTGGGTGCGCAACCTGTATTGGATTCCCACAATGCTGTTTGTTATGCTTGGATGGGTTTTATTCCGCGCGCCGGATTTGTCTCATGCAATTAATTATACGGCGAGTATGTTTGGTTTGATTAATAATCCGTTAAGTTCTACTGATGCGGTTTTTTTATGGCAGGATAATAGATTTTTTATTCTAATAGGTATATTGTTTAGTTTTCCGGTTGTCAAAACGTTTGTGAAACATTTGAAAGACTATGTTTTATATAATAAAATTTCAAAGGTATTGACACCGTTATTGTATGGGGCATTGCTCTTTATAACTTGCGCCTATATTGTCAACAGCACTTACAATCCTTTTATTTATTTCAATTTTTAAGGTCTTTTGGATTGACTATGGAGTGATTAAGATGGGAACTCGCACTAAGAAGGTCATTGCAGCTATTTTTTTGGCTATGTTGTATTTACCTTTGGTATTTATAAACCATATACCCAATAAAGTCTCTGAACTGGAGAAACGCTCTCTGGCTAATTTCCCTGTTTTTTCTACACATGAGGGGAAATTAGCTTCCGGTATTCGCAGCTCATTTGAAAACTGGCTAAATGATAACATCGGATTCAGAGATTTGTTCGTATCGGTTTACAGTAATATACAGTACAATATATTCGGCCGTTCGCCAAATAGTATGGTAGAGCTTGGAAAAGACGGCTGGATGTATTACACACAGGATAGAAATCTGAAAATTGCAAGCGGTGAATATGTTCTTTTGCAAAAAGAGCTTGAGTCAATTCTAAAACAACAGCAGCGAATAAATGATAAGCTGAAATCACAAGGGATTGAGTATGTGTTGGTTTTGCCGCCCAGTAAAGTGAGCATTTATCCAGAATACATCCGCAGCGGAGATTACCAAGTAAGAGAGACCCCTGTGGACCAGCTTGCTCAGTATATTCAAACACATTCAGATATAAAGGTTATTCCATTGAAGCAGGCTCTTTTGGAAGCCAAAAAAGAAGGACAGGTTTTTTTAAGACAGACACTCATTGGACCCAGTATGGGGCATACATGGCCTACCGTGAGATTATCAAAAAATTAAATGAGTTTGGTCTGATAGATGATGCACCGGAAGAGGTAATATTTGAACCTTCCGAATACCAGGGTGAGATGGGTGGCCTTATGGGCAATTCGAAGCTTGTTCCGCCTGAAAAAACTACTATAAGTGTTATTTTGGAAAAAGATGCACGCAGGGTTGAAGAAGGGGAGCTTTACCAGTCCTTTCATAATATTTTAAAACAGTATAATGTTTATAAGCCATGTTACTTATATGAAAACGCAAAAAAGGATAATACCCTCTTAATGTATGGAGATTCCATGTTTGGAACATGGAATGCCACCGAACTTTTAGCAGAACACTTTAATACCATGGCTTATGTATGGGGTGGAGATATCCAGCAGGAATATATTGATATACTGAAACCTAAAGTGGTGATATATGAAATAACTGAAAGATATTTAGATATATTGAAATATAGGAACAGGAATTTTGCAGACAGGCTTGATGACTTTTAGGCTGAAATCATTGCCCACGATGCACCTACAGTTATTGACCGTAAAAACACATATAGTATAAATATTACAGTTAAAAATACCAGCTCTGATTCCTGGAGTGAAGAAAAGATGGTTCGCCTATCCATTTGGCAGGATGGCATGGATTATGGTCACAGACTTTATCTGCCTGATGGCATAGAAGTAGCACCCGGCGAGCAATACACATTTCATCTGGGAGCTTTTGTTGCACCGCCTAATGATACCACATACCTTGAATTTGTTATGTGCCAGGAGGGAATTACATACTTTGGTGAAAGAGAACGTGTGGATATTACGGTAATTAATTAAGTGTATAAATATTTTATCTCCATTTCCTGAAATACCATGCAGCAGATTTAACGTTAATCCACATAAGTTTCAGGTTCTTATGCGCGCCGCGTTGCCAACCGTGGATTACATAGTTATAGGGAAAGAAGATGGTTTTTGAAATCTGGTTAACTCTTCGGGTAATGTCGGCATCCTCTAAATATAAGAATATGTGGTCATCAAAGCCTTTGACCTGTTTAAAGATTTCAGTTCTGAAAAACATGAAACAGCCGGTTGCGTATTCGACTTCGAATGGTTTATCGTAGCCGGTTTCTTTCATGGTGAAATAGTCCTGGCGCTTTTTGAAGTTGTTTGGAAAAACAAGCCGTATGAAAAGATCCACAATGGTCGGATTGCGTTTGCACA